>NZ_JABEPH010000648.1:0-1539 GCF_013004495.1 Rhizobium sp. SEMIA 4085 | reverse complement strand
GCCAAGCCTACTGATAGGGCTGATCAGTTGGGCTCAGGTTCTCGGTCTAAATATCATCGCTGCCGGCAAATCCAGCGAATACGACTTCGTCTTTGATCCGGCCGAAAACATCCTGACCTGCAACGGCACGTCGCTCTATGCACCGCAGTTTGCCGCATGGCTCGAGCTGGGCACCCTTGCGACCCCGGATGTCGCCGCGGGCAGGGCGCAGGCAGCAGCGGCGCTGCCGCAGAGGACGGTGCCTGATCTTTGCGAGCTGACCCTTGTTGCCAATGCGACCGGCTTCACGGTGGATCGGTTGGATCTGCACGCCCCCATCGCACGCATCGGCGAAGTGGCGGACTTCTTCTCACCGGTGGAGGAGGGTGGTCTGCTCACTGGCAAATCAACTCTAGACGTGTTTCATTGCCTCCGGCTCCCTGGCGAAGTCAGCTTCGCCGGTGGTGTCTTCGTTACAGTCGAATGCAACGATGCGGAGACATGGGCAATGCTTGCTGAAAAGGGCCACGTGGTCAACCGGTCGGGCCGTACCGCAATGCTCTATCTGCCGCGCCACCTCCTGGGAGTCGAGGCGGCAAGCAGCATCCTGGAAGTCGGCCTCAAGGGCGTGTCGAGCGGGGCCGAGGCGCCGAAGCCGGTTATTGACCTCATCGCGCATGCCGATGCCGACCTGTCGGCTGGAACGCTACTTGCGGCAAGCGGTCATCATCATTCGATCGCCAATGTTTCGGGCAGAATGGTGCCGGCGCAGGCGATGTCGGCCGAAAGTCCGGTGCCTTTTTATCTCGCCGCCAACCGCAGGCTGGTTCGGCCGGTATCGGCGGCACCTCCGGTCCTTTGTAGGGACCTCCAAATCGGTGGGAGGTTCGCGCCGTTGAAGCTGCGACAAGAGCAAGGCCGCCACATTTCGAATGAGAAAGGCGCGGGCGGCGTGGGTGAAAAGCCGACCTTTCTTCGGGCGAAGAAGGCCAGATTTTCGAATGACAACGGAGCGGTCGCAGTCGGTTAAAAGCCTACTTACCTTCGATCGCAGAAGGCCATATTTTGGCGCCATGCAAGACACTCAGGATACGAGTCCTGGCATCACCGCATAGGCCGCAATATAAGGCGTGCGCGAAATAACAAGTTCGCGTGTTCCAGCAATCCGGCCGGGGCGTCCGCTTTCAGAAAACTCAAGGAGACGACGCGCGGCGCGAACGACCTCTTTATCGACATGAACCGCCGCGCGCGGGTTTCTGCTTCGATATAGCTGAAGATACTGTCGCGATCATCAAGAGCGTTATTGCGACCAGACTTGTCTCATCAGTCTCGCTTGCCTTAAGCAGTGGCGCTGACCGGTGTGTACTGAAATGCTTATCGGCGTCGGCGTCTTCGATGTCGGCTCGCCTATCCTCGAGGGCTTGCAGTACTTTAGCACGGAACCAGGAATCGTGATCTGTAAGGCATCGAATCATAGATGATGAAATAGTCGTCTTCGATCAGGGATGACATTTGCGCTTCTTTTCAGCTCAACAGTTGATGCTTGGCTACGGTCATGAC
>NZ_JABEPH010000647.1:0-1539 GCF_013004495.1 Rhizobium sp. SEMIA 4085 | reverse complement strand
CCAATACATCGATGAAGTTTGTCCCCGGCTTACACACTAACGATTTTTATGCGTACCACAATGGAAATTATAGCGTGGGTTGAGTGGGAAACTGCGCATCACACGTCAGCTCTGCCGGAGCGAAGTGGGAAAAGGCCGATGCAATCATCGGGCGAGCACGGTTGCTTTAGCCAAGGTGGTGGATACCATCGTTCCATATCAACACCTTTACAAACGTTGAAGAAAGAAGCGCCACTCCCGCCTATCGGGAAACCGAGCTGAGGGCCACTGCGTGCTGGGCGATAAAATCATCCTTAACGAGATACTCGGCGCAGACGAGGTTCGCAGACCCATGCGTTCACTGGACATTTTCGTGTTCGGCCGTCCTGCAGCTGTCCAGCTTCAGCCTTTTGAAGATGTCATACCAATCGGTATTGCTGCTGACTCTTGAGGGTTCACAAAGCGCGATGAATCTGAATCCATCGTGCAAACGGGAGGTTTGCGATGGGATCAGCACTTCGGCTTCGGACGGATTACGTTGGCGATGACCTACGCAAGGCGGCGCGGCTATCGAAAGGTGCCGCCCAGACGCGGCGACTTCTGGCTCTTGCGCAGATTTATGATGGAGCGACGCGCGACGAGGCCGCCAGAGTTGGCGGCGTGACCGTGTAGATTGTGCGGGACGGGTCGAGCGCTTTAACGCGCAAGGCTTTGAGGGGCTTTTAAACGTGAAGGCTCCGGGCAAGCGTCCGAAACTCAACGACGATCAACGCCGGGAGCTTCGTCGTCTTGTGAAGAAGGGGCCATCCCGGCGATCGACGGCGTTGTGCGCTGGCGGTTGAAGGACCTGGCACGGTTGATATTCGAGGACTATCGGATATCGCTGGAGGAAAGCAGCGTGGGACGTGAGTTGAAGGCCATGGGCTTTGCCAAGCTGTCTGCCCATCCTCGCCACTATGCCCAGAACGAATTGGCGGTGGAGGATTTTAAAAAGTTTCCCGGAAGAGATCCGCGCGATCAGCAAGACCTTCACTCCGGGCACAGAAATAGAGCTGTGATAGCAAGAAAAGCCCGCATCGGGCAAAAGAACAAGATGACGCGGCAATGGGCGCAAAGGGGAACGCGACCATCGGCCCCCACGATCAGCGAACGCTATGGACCTACATATTCGGGCGATCTGCCCGAAGAAGGGAAAGGGTGCAGGCATTGTCATGCCCTCGTGCGACACTACTTCATCGGTCGGGGAGATACAATTCGCGAACATCTATCCAGTTTGCGCACAGCAACGCACGGGAAAGTAGATTCCATGCGGAGTTTAAGCGTGCCTTTCTTTAATCCTGCAACTTTTTAGCTAGTGCCCGTCCATAAACGCCTGTTTTTCTGCAATGCCGCAGGCTTTGGCTCCACTCAGATTGTCGCGGCTGGCATAGCCGCCGTCGGCCGCGGCCTGACGCGGCGGCTCGCCGTAAAATGCGATGTGGCGTTCCAGCATCGGCAAGAAGCGCTCGCTGTCGGTCGGGTTGCCGGCTTCGATGACGAGGTCGAGGATCAGTCCACTTC
>NZ_JABEPH010000646.1:0-1543 GCF_013004495.1 Rhizobium sp. SEMIA 4085 | reverse complement strand
CCGCGGCTGCTCATTCTTTCAGTGCCTCGTCCGGATCCTTGTGGCGCATCTGCCTGTTGACATTGGTGAGCCGCGTTCCGAAAAGGAAGGTATGGACACGGCGTCGGCTCTCCGTCAGCACGTGCAGGAAATGCAGGAAGATGCGGGTGTACTGGCTCATCGAGCCTGAAATATCCGCAAGCACCACCAAAGGCGGTTGGATCTCTTTCTTTTCGCGATAGCGCGGCAGGATCAGCGACCCACCGGTGCGCAGTGCCGAGCGCATCGTCGCGCGTGGATCGACCTGCCGGTGAACACGCGATTGCCTGAAACGCCGAGTTGGAACGCTGTCGAGCGGCAGTTGCAGCCGGACCAATTCTTTTCTCGCCAACGCAATTTCCGCCGCCGACATTTGCGCGAAATCCATCCGGCGAAAGACTTCGTTCCCGGAGGTGGTGAACCGCGCGTCAATCTCGATATCCGGCTCGTCACGAGGGGGCTTGTCGGGCCGATCACCGAGAATCGCATCGCTGGCGCGCGTTTCGCCCGCCTTTGCCTTTTCCCTTTCACGGTTGTCGGGCGCCTGTGGCAACATCATCGCAATCATCTTCTCCACGAGATCGCGGGAGCGCCAGAAAAGCCGGAAGGCTTCGTCGAAGACAGGCTTGTCCTCGTGCCGTTTGACGAAAACCGAAAAGAGCGCCGCGTGGAATTCCTCGCGCGAACCCATGCCGATCGCCTCGACCGCTTCGATAGCATCGGCAATGGATCCCGGACCGATCTTGAGCCCCGCGTTACGCAGCGCTCTGGCGAAGAAGACGATATTGTCGGCAAAGCGCCCCTCGGCCGGCGGCGGCGGAACGACGATCCCATCCTGCGCCGGTTGTGTTTTCATCTTTAACCCGCTGCCCTCAACTCGTCCTTGACCTCGGTCAGCACACGGGCGCCTTCGCCGCCATGAATGCGCGCAATGTCGTCCTGGTATTTCAGGAGCGTGCCGATCGTGTCGGAAATGGTCTCCGGATCGAGCGCCAGACGGTCGAGTTCGGTCAGCGCCGTCGCCCAGTCGATCGTCTCTGCCACGCCGGGGTTCTTGAAGAGATCGAGCGTGCGCAGCTTCTGCACATAGGCGATAATCTGCTGGGAGAGAGCCTGGTTGCAGCCGGGCACCTTCCGGCGGATGATCTCCAGTTCCTGCGCGGCCTCCGGATAATCGACCCAGTGATAGAGGCACCGGCGCTTCAGCGCGTCGTGCACTTCGCGCGTCCGGTTGGTCGTGATGATGACGATCGGCGGCTCGGCGGCCTTGATGGTCCCAAGCTCGGGTATCGTCACCTGGAAATCCGAGAGCACTTCCAGCAGGAAGGCTTCGAAAGCCTCGTCGGTACGGTCGAGTTCGTCGATTAGGAAGACCGGCGCACGGCCTTCCGCAGACGAAAGCGCCTGCAACACAGGGCGGCGGATGAGGTAGCGCTCGGAAAAGATATCGGATTCGATACGGCCGCGATCGGTCAATCCAGAGGCTTCGGCAAGCCGGATCTCCAGCATCTGCGCCGGATAGTTC
>NZ_JABEPH010000645.1:0-1561 GCF_013004495.1 Rhizobium sp. SEMIA 4085 | reverse complement strand
TCCGGGTGCCTCCCGCACCCGCGCCACAGTGGTCGATGGCGTTCTTCATCGCCTCGATCACCTTCGGGTTCTGGCCCATGCCGAGATAGTCGTTGGAACACCAGACGGTAACGTCCTTCTGACCGTCAGCCGTGTGGCGCGTGGCGCGCGGAAAGTTGCCGCGATGACGCTCGAGATCGGCGAAAACCCGATAGCGGCCTTCCTTGTGAAGCCCGTCCAGCTCGCTCCTAAAAAATCCTTCGAAATCCATGCATGTGCTCCAGTATCGCGCGACGGTTTTGCTGAGCGGACGATCGCGCGTCAACCCTTACTTCACGCTTTAGCACCAACTGCGGCAAATGGCCCATATTTTTGAATGATTCCAGATAAAAAATTGCGCGAATCTCGCTGATCCGGAGCGCGTTCTTACACAATTGATGGAGCCGGCAAGCCGGCTCCGCTCGATATGTTAGCCCGCTGCGGCAACGGCGCGCTTCGCCATCACCTTCACCAGATTAGCGCGATATTCCGCGCTGGCATGCAGGTCCGACATCAACGCGGCCGGATCGACATCGACGCTCGTGACCGCATCCGGCGACCAGTTGGCGCCCAGCGCCTGCTCCATCGCAGATTGGCGAAAGACGCCGCTGGAGCCCGCACCAGTGACGGCGACGCGCACGCCGCCGGATCCCTTCGCAACGAAGACGCCGGTCATGGCATAGCGGGAAGCCGGATTCGCAAACTTGGCGTAGCCGGCCCTCTCCGGCGCCTCGAAGCTGATCGCTGCGATCAGTTCAGCCTCCTCAAGCGCCGTTTCGAAAAGACCGGTGAAGAAATCGTCGGCTGCGATCTCGCGTTTATTCGTGACGATACGGGCATTCAGCGCCAGCATCGCAGCCGGATAATCGGCAGCAGGATCGTTATTGGCGATTGAACCGCCGATGGTACCCATATGCCGCACATGCGGATCGCCGATCCGTCCGGCGAGGTCGCACAAGGCTGGGCAGATTGCGCCGATTGCGGCAGAAGACGCCACTTCCGCATGTGTCAATGCCGCGCCGATCCGCACCTTGCGGCCTTCGACCTGGATACCTTTCATCGCCTCAATGTGGCGTAGATCCACCAGATCGCTTGGCGCGGCAAGCCGTTGCTTCATCGTTGCGATCAAAGTCATGCCCCCGGAGACATATTTGCCCTCCGATGCGCCCGTGATCATGCTCACGGCCTCATCGACTGTCGAGGCGCGGTGATAATTCGTTTGATACATGGCCGTTCCTCCTCAGTGGGTTGCTCGCGCAGCCATCCACACCTTCTGCGGCGTGGCGGGCATCGTCAGCATGTTGTTGCCGATCGCATCCGTGATCGCATTCATCAGCGCCGGCGGCGAGCCGATCGCGCCCGCCTCGCCGCAGCCCTTGACGCCCAGCGGGTTGCTCGGACACGGGGTGTTTTGATGCGACAGATCGAAGGATGGCAGGTCGTCGGCACGCGGCATGGCGTAATCCATGTAGCTCGCGGTCAAAAGCTGGCCGCTCTCGTCGTAGTGAACGCCTTCAAGCAGCGCCTGGCCGATGCCTTGGGC
>NZ_JABEPH010000644.1:0-1577 GCF_013004495.1 Rhizobium sp. SEMIA 4085 | reverse complement strand
CCGCGGCGGTGGGCGGCGACCGGGTCGGCTCCCACTTCGCCACCCTCTGGGGCAGCGTCGGCTTCTGCGGACCCTTGACGACCCGCCCCGACCTCTGGGACCGGGGCATCGGTGCGCGGCTCGTCGAGGCCGTCACGGCGAGCTTCGATGAATGGGGCACGCGGCATGCAGGCCTGTTCACCTTCGCCCAGAGCGCCAAGCATGTGGGCCTGTACCAGAAGTACGGCTACTGGGCTCGTTTCCTCACGGCCATCATGTCGGCGCCGGTCCGTCACAACCAGACCGAGCCGGTGCGCTGGTCGCGGTATTCCGATCTGACAGAGGAGCAGAAAGTGGAATGCCTTAAGTCCTGCCGCGACTTGACCGGCGCCCTTTACGACGGGCTCGACCTGGGGGCGGAAATCCAGGCCGTAGAGGCGCAGGAGCTTGGGGAGACGGTCCTGCTCGGCGATATGGCGGGTGCGGGCTTGGACGGTTTTGCCGTGTGCCACCATGGGCCGCGCAGCGAAGCAGGCGACGGTGCCTGCTTCATCAAGTTCGGGACCGTGCGCCCAGGATCGGCGGCTGGGGAGACCTTCGACAACTTGCTGCATGCCTGCGAGGCGCTTGCCGTAGCGGAGGGGATGCCCAGGCTGCTGGCCGGCGTGAACATGGCCCGCCATGAGGCGTACCGGCACTTGGTCGGGCGTGGTTTTCGAACCGAAATCCAAGGGGTCACGATGCACAGGCCCAATGAGCCGGGTTACAGTCGCGCCGGCGTCTTCGTGCTCGACGACTGGCGCTAGGGATCGATTCTAACCCTTGGTGCTCGTCCGGCGCAGACCACTAGCCAGCAGATGATCTGCAGATTTCTATCCGGTGATTAAAAAGGCGAGCCGGGAGCAGCTTTTGGCGCGCTGATCCTTCCTGATTGTGCTAGCGCAGCAGACAGACGACCGAGAGCAGGATAAAAAGCCAGAGGAGCACGGAAAGCCCGGTGGCATTCAGCAACGTCGTTTTCTTCATGTCGCTCTCCCGCTTTCGCATGAGAGAAGGATAGGCGGTGAAGCTTGCGCGGGGACTATCGCCTGTCTGTGACGCTGTGCGTCATCTGCCTTGTCCACGCAGGAGCTGGATACGTTCGATCATCCAGCTTCGGCTGAAGCAGGTGAGCCAGCCGAAATAGATGACCATGCCAAGGCTCGCCGAGATAGCGAGGCGGGAGGAAGGTTGCATCCCAACCATTACTGTCGCATGCACGAAATATACGACCACGCCCATGGCGAGGGCCGCCGCCGCGGCCGGCGCGAGTCCCATGTAATGCACCTTCGCCTGCAGGTTCAGCCGGCGTAGCAACAAAACATTGCCAATCACACCATAGACGAGCGCCGGCGAAGACATCACCAAAATCGCCGCGCCCGGCGTGCTTGTCGGTATGACGATGAGCGCACCGATACAAGTCAAGGCAACGATGATGGAATATTGCAGTGACATGCGGTTCAAGCCAAGCGCGTTCATTGCAATGGGGTTGAACCAGACGATCGGGATCATCAGCGACGTGATCGCCACAGCGCGAAGAATCGGCGCGACCCCGGCAT
>NZ_JABEPH010000643.1:0-1587 GCF_013004495.1 Rhizobium sp. SEMIA 4085 | reverse complement strand
TGATCACGGGCCAGGAAGCGCTTGCCAAGCCTCTGACAGACGTCAAATTCGCCTACAAGGTGTTTGTCACCAATGCCGGTGCAGCGGCGCGGGAATGCTCGAACAACACCGCGCCACGCTAGCAGTATTCCAAGGGCCATCCAGAACGCTTCCACATCATCACATGCGAAGGCGCTTTCCATGGCCGTACGCTGGCGACGATCGCGGCCGGCGGTCAGGAGAAGTATCTCGAAGGCTTCGGTCCCAAGGCACCGGGTTTCGATCAGGTTCCGTTCGGCGATATCGAGGCGGTCCGCGCCGCCGTCACGGATGCGACGGCGGGCATCCTCATAGAGCCGGTACAGGGTGAGGGCGGTATTCGTCCGGCGACAAACGAATTCATGAAGGCACTCCGTCAACTCTGCGACGAGAAGGGCCTGTTGTTAATTCTTGACGAGGTTCAGTCCGGCGTCGGCCGCACTGGCAAGCTCTTTGCCCACGAATGGTCCGGCGTCACGCCGGATATCATGGCGGTTGCGAAGGGCATCGGCGGCGGCTTCCCGCTCGGCGCCTGCCTTGCGACGGCGGATGCAGCTTTCGCCATGAAGGCCGGCACGCATGGTTCCACCTATGGCGGCAATCCGCTTGCCATGGCGGTCGGCAGCGCAGTGCTTGACGTCATCCTGGCCGACGGTTTCCTGCAACATGTGCGCGACGTGGCGCTCGTCTTCCGCCAGGGCCTTGCCTCGCTAAAGGACCGCTATCCGGATGTTATCGAGAATGTGCGCGGCGAAGGCCTGATGCTCGGCATCAAGGCAGCCGTCCCGTCTTCCGAACTGCTGCAGGCCATTCGTGCTGCTCATCTTCTGGCCATTCCGGCGGGCGATAATGTCATCCGTCTCCTTCCGCCTCTGGTCGTCACGGCGGAGGAAGCGCGCGAGGGCCTTGCCCGCGTGGAGCGCGCTGCCGAAAGCATTCGCGCCGCAAAGACCAAGAAGACGGCTTGAACGGATAAGATCCCCTCAAGGGGCATACAGGTAAGAACGACATGGCTTTCCCCAGACACTTTCTCGATCTCTCGGCGGTAACCGCATCCGATCTCAGGTCGATCATGGATGATGCGATCCTACGCAAGCAGGCCTTCAAGGCCGGCAAGGGCGATAAGCCGCTCGCAGGCAAGATGCTGGCAATGATTTTTGAGAAGCCTTCGACGCGCACGCGCGTTTCCTTCGATGTCGGCATGCGCCAGCTTGGCGGCGAGACGCTTTTTCTCTCCGGCACGGAGATGCAGCTCGGCCGCGCGGAGACGATCGGCGATACAGCCAAGGTGCTCTCGCGTTACGTCGACGCGATCATGATCCGCACCACGGAGCATCACCGCATGCTGGAACTTGCCGAACGCGCGACGGTGCCGGTCATCAACGCGCTGACGGACGACACACACCCCTGCCAGATCATGGCCGACATCATGACCTTCGAGGAGCATCGTGGTCCCGTCAAGGGCAAGACGATCGCCTGGACCGGCGATGGCAATAACGTTCTGCACTCGCTGGTCGAAGGCGCTGCCCGTTTTGGCTATCGCATGAACATGGCCGTGCCTCTTGGTTC
>NZ_JABEPH010000642.1:0-1616 GCF_013004495.1 Rhizobium sp. SEMIA 4085 | reverse complement strand
CCATCGGGCGCCTGCCAAACACCGGCTACAAGCCTTACGCCTCGATCGGTACCAACCTGCTGTTTTTCGAAAAGGGCACGCCGACCAGGGACATCTGGTACTGGGAACATCGGGTGCCGGAGGGCCAGAAGGCCTATTCCATGACGAAGCCCATCCGGCAGGAGCACCTGCAAGATTGCGTAGACTGGTGGGGCGGCAAGGAACGCAAGGGCCGCGAGGAAGGTCCGCAGGCCTGGCGCGTCAGCCTTGAGGATGTGAAGGCGCGCGGTTACAATCTGGATTTCAAGAACCCGCATACGGTGGCCCATGACCATGACGACCCGGAAGCCTTGCTGGAAGACTTGGTCACCGTCGAAACCAATGCGGCCCGCCTGCGCGACCGGCTGAAATCCATTCTGGCAGAGGCGCTTTCCCGATGAATGCCGGAATTCTAAATGCGCTCTCTGCGGCGATTAGCGATGATCCATCGCATGTACTGCAACTCCGGAAAATCGTGGTGGCACTCGCGATTTCCGGACGACTGAAGCAGTCAGATAAATTGATTAGTCCTGATGACCTTCGAGCGATGCTCAAAGGCGCAAAATCACGGCTGGTCGCCCAGCGAATTCTTCCCAAGCAAAAACCGTGGCTGCCGATCACGGACGAACAAATGCCAGAAGAGTTTTCCGATCCTTCTTTGTTCATTTCACTGGGACAAGTCGCCCGAGTTGAAAAAGGTAAAACAGGTATACAGCAGGCTAAGCCCGGGGATTATCCGCTTGTCGTGACCGCTGCGGAGAGACTTACTGCGGACCATTACGATTTCGACAGTGCTGCGGCGATTGTCCCATTGGTTTCATCGACGGGGCACGGAAACGCCAGTATCAATCGCCTTCACTACCAAGAGGGGCCGTTCGCGCTCGGAACAATCCTTGCCGCCGTTTTGCCTCACGATCCAGCTCTTTTTTCCGCGCGATTTCTGTTCGAGTATCTATCCGCGTTCAAGGACGAGCTTCTTGTCTCCAGAATGTCGGGAACAGCGAACGTCACCCTTACTCTAGGCCGCATAGAAGCGGTTCCGATCCCCTTGGTGCCTCCCTTAGTTCAGCGGCAGGTCGATGAACTGATGGCGCTGTGCGACCAGCTGGAAACGGCGCGAACAGAGCGGGAGACGAAGCGGGACCGACTGGCGACGGCAAGCCTCGCCCGCCTCAATAGCCCAGACCCGGAAACATTCCGCGACGACGCCCGCTTCGCCCTGGATGCCCTGCCGGCGCTCACCGCCCGGCCGGACCAGATCAAGCAGGTGCGCCAAACCATCCTCAACCTTGCCGTTCGCGGGAAGCTTGTACCGCAGGACCCGGCGGATGAGCCGGCGGAGGAGCTGTTGAAGCGGATTGCGGAGGAAAGGGCGGCGCGCTCGAGAGTGGGAACTATACCAAAGCCAAAGATCACAAGCAGAGATGTCAATCGGTTCTCTGAGGGACTTCCGATCGGCTGGTCTCCTGTCGGGCTCGGAGATGTTTGTGATCTTGTTACGAGCGGCTCACGCGGGTGGGCTGAATGATGTGGCGATGCAGGCCCGGGGTGAGTGAGGGAGCAGACACGTGCTGTGGAGATGAAGCGCCCGGGAGAGA
>NZ_JABEPH010000641.1:0-1651 GCF_013004495.1 Rhizobium sp. SEMIA 4085 | reverse complement strand
CTCACGGGGGTGGGCTTAATTCTATGCCGAGTCAGGCGCCGGTGTTGTAAGGGCGCAGAACATTCGTTTTGGACGCATGCGCCTCGACGATCTCGCCTTTGTGAAACCGCCATCGAATTCTGAAGGCAGTCGCACTCAGGTTTACAAGAACGATTTGCTGATCGTTATCACGGGCGCAGGCGTCACAAACCCGGCGCTACTTGAACGAGACTTAGGGGAGGCATATGTCAGCCAGCACGTTGGCCTTGCTCGACCCAGCGATTCAAGCCTCTCTCCTTGGCTGCTTCTCTGCCTGATGGCAGATGCAGGGGGCCGCGGCGAACTTATCGAGTGTGCTTACGGAGCGGGCAAACCAGGACTTAATCTGGACAACATAAGGTCTCTTTCGGTTCCCCTTCCACCGTTCGCCGAACAACAGCGCATCGTTGCCAAGGTCGATGAACTCATGGCCCTATGCGACCAGCTGGAGGCCAGCCTGACGGGTGCCGACGAGACCCGCAGTAAGCTGCTCGACGCGCTCCTGGCCGAAGCTCTCGCGCCGGTGGATGCCGTTGCTCTTCAGGCGGCGGCAGAATGAGTGTGCCAACAACGACCGCTGAGCAAATCCTCCTCGCCAGATTTGGAGCGCCGACAAAGACGCCTACGGAGTATGTGATCGGTTTCAAGACGCCGCTGGGCCGGGTTCTGGCCCTTCATCGCACGCTTGCGGAGTTGACCCTATGGTTTGAGCCGCCGGCACCGCCTGAGATGGACGGGGTCCGGCTGATCGATTACGCCAAGAACTCAAACCTCAACGGCCCTCTCACACCGCTATCAGCTCCATCCACCTTGCGCGTCGAGATCACGACGGAGGGTGCGCTTCAGAACTTCCAGCACCTCCCACTCAGAGTTTGATTTTTGGGTGGTCGATCCGCGGACGTGGTATAGGGATAGGCATAAGGATGTCTTCTATGTTTGGGTTGCGAAGAGTTCTTTCGAGCCTTCGTGCCGCCTTTTCCAGGTCTTTTCCTTTCTTCTCTACTCCGCCACCTTCCGCTTAAATTCCTTCTCCGCGGCTTTTCCAAAGTACTTGCCCGGGTCCTTGACCGCATCTCCATTGAACAACCCATTCAGAAGCTCAATCAGATCTTCGATCTGACCAACCAGCTTTTCCTGCTGATTCGATAATTCCCCGACGGCGTTAGTGGGAAATCCGCTGTTCACGGGCTTGATGTCGCCGCTTTGATGGAGCTTTGCCACGAATACGCAGTCCCAAAACATCGTCTGACGATGCGCCATCTCCTGGTCGGTTCTCTCCCAGGTCCACTGGTGCCGTGGCTGCTGGGGTTTCTGTTGGTCATCCTTCACTGAGCGGCATTTCATCGAGGATGATATCCAACATCTTATCTGTCGCACCGTGGGCGACGTACCCGAGAAAGGCGTTGAGCCGTTCCTTTTCCGCCACGTTTTTTGCGGCCAAGCGCAGCGCGGGTCCATCCGACGCTCCGTACTTCACAAGCATGGATGCGGCGACACCTACGTTATTCCGTGCGAAACCACGATCGTTAACCTGCGCCTTCAACTGTGCTATCGCCGGCTCCATAACGGAATACGCCGTGTACAGCGGAGCCGCCCGGTCACCTTCTTCTCGATCCTTGATGAGAGGTTCGCC
>NZ_JABEPH010000063.1:0-21140 GCF_013004495.1 Rhizobium sp. SEMIA 4085 | reverse complement strand
GCCGACGATTGGTTTCATCTGGCGCCAGGTTCGGTCAAACGCGTCCCACTGCATGGGCTTGCGGGCGCGACGAAGGGCGAGGCGCCCTCTGGTGAAATCAGGACGTTGGGAGGTTCGCGTATTTTGGCGATCTGACGGCGCGGCTGCGGTCTTCATGCGGTGTTGCCTGACGCGTCCCGATCTTCAACGATATGGAGCGGACCTCCTGAAGGTAGAAGGACTGAGCATGTGCCTGTGTAAGGTTATGATCGGCTTCCGGTATGATGTTGAGCCGAACGTTGCCGTAGCGTTTCAGATATGAGCCATCCTTGCCAAAATGATCATTGAACTGCTCAAGACCGGTATCATGGGCGGTATAGATCAGCGACACGTCAACCTTGCGGGCTTTCAGGGACTGGAAAAGATCGAGAATTGCGGTCCGCTCCTCGGATCGGACCGGCAGAAAATCCAGCACCGGACGGCTGAGCCTGATCGCTCGTCGCACCAGAGAGGTCATGAAATTTTTGATTGCCCGCGGGACATCGATTTCACCGCGCAACAATCGCTTTAGGGTTTCGAACTGCAGCAGCTTCAGGCGGTATGTTTCGAGCGAGCGCGGCACATGGCGAAGCGATGCGTCGACCGTGAGCTTACCCGACCAGTGGAAGACATAGGGATTGGCGGCAATCAAGCCGCTGGAGCGTTCGTCCCAGAGGCTGCCCTGGAAAGCGAGATAACCGCCGCTGCAGCGGCCGACAAGCACGGCAGGCAGCAGCTTGGATGATTCCAGAAGATCGAGGGCCGCTGTGATCTCATCGTTCTGTCCTTTGAAATAGAGCACCTGCTCTGGCGCGCCTGGTGTGGGCGGGCTATCTGCGACATTCGCATTGTCGAAGCGCAGCGAGGGAATGCCGTCGTGGGCAAGCGCGCGCGCCATTTTTACGGATGTGCGCCCCCAGCCCGCATTCCGGTCGTAAGCCGTCGTCAAGATGATCGCGGTCGCCCCACGACGCGGAGCCGTGGGCTTGCAAAGGATGCCGTAGAGTTCGCCAGCTTTTCCAAACCGCAGCGGCGTCTCGGTGAACTCGGCGGTTGTAAGCGGTGCCACGGTCGGGCGTTGCCTCCGCGTTGATGTCCCCATCTGAGAACCGGAAATCGATTTCACCCATTCGACGATGTGATTGCCGGTCTCTAGCGGCATCGTTGCGATCGTCGGGTTGAAGACGAGTTCGTCATAGCCGCGATAGACAGCGTCCCGCGTGGCCGGAAGCAGGTCTTTGACATGGGCGGCAAAATCTTCGTCGGCCGAACGGTTCGGGCGCGTCAGCACCAAGCAGTTTTTTGCGTCGAGCTTCGAAAGCTCCATGAGGTTGATTTTGCGAACCTCCGCGGCGATTTCGTCCGACATACGAAGGCCGGCGATCCATACGCCCTGTGTTTCGCGCTGGCTTTCGGCAACGCCCATTCCGTCGTCGATCATTTTCGACCATACGGAGAGTTCACGCAGATAGAGCCGGCCGGAGATTGCGGGCGCCATCAATGCAATGCCCTCGACACCACCGAGCCTTTGCGCCAGATCGACAGCGATCGTGCTGCCGAGACTCTGGCTCACAAGTATGATGCTGTCACAGCCGGAAAGCGATTTCAGCTGTGCTGCAGCCTGCTCCGCCGTTTCGAGCCAGACAGCTAGGCCGCGGCTATGGTCCGTTACCTCCAGCGCGTCGCCGGTTCCCGCGTAGTCGAAGCGCAGGCTTGCCACACCCGCTTCGGCAAGTTCTTCCGCCAGGATACGGAAGAACTTGCGGGTGCACATTTCCTCGAATCCCCAAGGACTGACAAAGAGGACGGCCGTGGATTTGCGCGCGGCTTGACTGGCAGGTGCGTAAAGGCCGATCGTGCCGGCAAATGTCACCGGTTCGGCTGCTGCGGCAGCCTTATGCGTTGTCTTGCTTTTGTTGGTATCCAGCCCCGTGCTCATTTCCATTCCTCGTCATAATCTGCGCGGCGTGAGCAGCGCCAGCGCATGAAATGCTAATGGATGCGCCAGCTTCGGCAGGCGATTGACGATCTGTTCCATCACCGCAATATCAGCAGCCGGAACCGCGTTCAGCAGGCGTAGGGCGATCCCATAGGCGCCTGCTGCTGCGATAACCGCAACAACAAGCCCGCCTATTCCTGGAACAAAATGGATCGCTCCATATGCCGTCGCCCCGCAAAGGGCCGCGGCGGCGGCGATGCGGAGAATCGGGATCGACATTTGGTAGATCGAGCCGTCGAGGTCGATCCGCGCGATCATCAACATGCACATGACCGTAAACGCCAGAAAACGGATTGCCGCGGCACCTTCTCCGCCGTACCAAGGCACGGCGGCAAAACAGCCCACAGCGAGTACGAGGCTGGCTACGCCTCCGATCATCAGGCGTTCGCGAATTCGATCGACGGAATACAGATATTGCGTGCAAATCTGCGTGAAGACGTAAGGTATGGCGGTCAGCGCCAAGATGGCGACTGTGCCGCCCGCCGGCGCGAAAGGCTGGCCGAAGATTGCAACGACGAGCGGCTTGGCGATAGCGGCAAGGCCGAAGCTCATTGGCAGCGTGATGTATGCAATGCTTCGAACGACCCCTTCAAAAATGTTTGCAGGGAGTTTGCCGCTGGGATTGGAATGAATTTTTTCCGAATAATAGGGAATAAGGCTACCGCTCAGTTGGACGGGAAGCTGCAGCGCGAGATTGGCCAGCGACAAGCCGACGGCATAATAGCCGACAGCCTCCACGCCCCAATCCTTCTGCAGGAAGAAAAGCTCGATTCGATTTAGAAAGATCGACGTATTCGCGTATTCCAAGGACAGAATGAACGAAGAGCTCGCAAGATAACCCACGCCGATACCACACGAGCTTGCGCGCACCGAGGCAATCCTGAGCGTAAAGAGGAACATCAGGAACTGACCGGCTGCATAACCGGCCAAGGCGCCGCTAACGCCGTACAGCAGCGCACCTGCAAGCACGATGACGACCTGGACGACGGAGCTTGCGATCGTCAGTAGAAAATAAGGCGCGAGATTCTGTTCCCCGATGAGATAGTTCTTCGTGTATGCGCCGATCGACTGGAAAAGGAAGAGGACGCCGGTGATGACAATCACGGCCGGGGCGCCGACGGCCCAATGAAGCTGCTCGGCTTCGAAATAGACCAGGGAATAAACGGCGAGCACTATCAGCGACGCAACGATCGTTGGCCGTACGAGATAGGCGGCAAAGCTACGGCGTTCTTCGTAGGATCTTCCCTTAGCCCGCAATTGCGGCAGGATGCGCAAAAGCATGACGCCGGTGCCTAGTTCGGCGACGAGCGCTCCGGTCGTTACCAGCCACAGGGAAAATGCGATAATCCCATTTGCTTCCGGGCCGAGCAGCCGCGCGGCAATGATCGAACATGCAAAACCCGTCGCAAGCAGGGTCAGGCCTGCTGCCGCATTGAGCGCCGAGTTTTCCATTATGCTCTTCGCCATGAATACTACCGCTTTTCCTTTTCCCGGAGACCACAGCGCATTGTGAAGTGTCTATTTCAGATACCTTAATATTTGGCGCTTAAAGTCCAGTTAAACGTCGCACCGGTGGTCGGTATGAAAATCACCGCAATTTGCCGGCTTCTGCCTTCAGGGGTATCGATTGTTCAGCCTCATCGTCTGTACCGTTGATCGTTTCGATCAACTCGAGCGTCTCTTTGGATCCTTGGCAAGGCAGACGCTGAAGACCTTTGAGATCATTCTGGTCGATCAGAATAAAGATGACCGGCTATCTGATCTGGTGGAACGCTTCGCTTCCTCCTTTCCCATTCACCATCTACGCTCCGGGCGCGGGCTTTCGCATGCGCGCAATAACGGAATTGCGAAAGCATCGGGAACCTATGTGTGCTTTCCGGACGACGACTGCTGGTACGAGCCCGCTACCTTGGAAATCGCCGCGCGGCTCTTTCGGGAAAATCCCGCGCTTTCGATCGTAACGGGACGAACGCTTGATGCGGATGGCAAGCCTTCCGTGAGCCCGACGGGTGATCGCAGCGTAGAGATATCCCGCCGGACATATCTTCACTGCGGCAATTCGAACGGCATCTTCGTTCGTCGTCAAACGCTTTGTGCAATCGGCGGCTTCGACGAGAATCTGGGCGTTGGGTCGCCGTCGCCGTTTCAAAGCGGAGAGGAGGCCGATCTCCTGCTGCGCTTCGTCGGTGCCGGCCAAAAACTCATGTACTTCCCGGAACTCATCGTCCATCACGATCAGGTCGTGAGCGTGATCGGTACCCAGCAGATCGAACGCGCTCGAAAATATGGCCGCGGTTTCGGCGCGCTGCTGCGCAAGCACGATTTTTCCTTGCCATACGTGACCTACAGAATTGCACGCCCGGCGATCGGCTGGCTTGTTGCGCGCTTCCGCTTTAAGGCGGATGAAGCGGCATTCAAGCGAGCATGGCTCAAGGGGATCGTCGAAGGGTACAAGGCTTGGCCGAAATGGAACGGCGTTGATCAGTCGCTTAGGACGGAGTCGTAGACGCTGAAATAGCGCCCCGCCACCGTTTGCCACGAATACCGGCCGGCTTCCTGCATCAGTGTCAGGCGAATGCCTGCCGGATCAATTGGAAGAGCAAGATAGGCCGACTCCAAGATATCAGCCGCGGCTTGCGGATCGGAAAAGTCGGCAAGGCGTAGCAACGGGTGTTTTGCGGCCAGACCGCAATAGGCTGCATTTCCGTTGAGTACTGGCACAAGGCCAGCACTCATGGCTTCGAGGGCGACGAGGCCGAAGCCTTCATATTCAGAGGCGGAAGCGAAAAGCGACGCGCTGCGAATGAGGCGGGCGATCGACTCGTTGTCCGGTGAAACAGTCAACGTCACGGTAGTGTCGAGCGCGCGTGCCTGGATTTCTCGCCGCACGTCTGCTTCCTTGAGGTCTGATTCAGAGCCGACGATGTCGAGGTGCCATTCAAGATTGCGTGCTTTCAGGATGGCCATGACATCCAGCAGATGATCCAGCCGCTTGTTGACGGAAAAGCGGCCGATGGTGATGATGCGGCGTCGTGGCTTTTGAGATGCGCTATCGGCGAATTTGCCGATGTCCACGCCGTTCTCGATCAGGATGCTCGTTCTTGGCGAGATTTTGCGAAACTGTTCCAGATCCGAGACGCTGCAGCCGACGATGCGTTTGTACGCCCTTGCCGACATGCGCGTCAGGGTCTGGAACCAAAGCTTCTTGATCGTGGCGTATTTTCGAGTGTGGAAGAAGCCGCCATGGGTGGTCACGATCATCGGCTTGCCGTGCCTGAAGCGTCCCAGGGCCAATGCATCGAAGAAGAAGTCGATCGCGTGTACGTGAATGACGGCGGCGTCCTCCAGGTGGCGAAAGACTTGAGGTGCGATCGGATAGCGCTGGCTGCCCGACCAGGGGATGCGGACGACCTCGATGCCGTCGATCGTCTCATGGGCGGGCAGTTTGTTGTCCCGCGACGTGAAGAGCGAATCGAGCGTTATGACGCGGACGCGGTAGCCGTGTTTGATCGTCTGGTAGGCAAGGTTGGCGACAACATCTTCGAGTCCGCCGCGATTGGGCAGAAACTGGCGTACGACATGCACGATCAGTGGTGCAGCAGCTGGCTGCGGCACCGATGTGACTGGCTCTGTTTCCACTGCTGACATCGTCCACCTAGCGGCCACATGGCCGCAACTCGGCTTTGACCAGATAATGGATGGCGTTAAGGCGGGGTTTACGGGGAGACCGACGGATCGATTGTTGCGGAAGAAGGTTAATCGTATCTGTCAGAAGGCCTTGAAGGTCAGCGTCGTCAGCGAACGAACAATGCCGGGGATATTGGCGATGTTGTCGTTGATGAACTTGCCGATGTCCTGGCCCTCCTCGATATAGACCTTGAGGAGCAGGTCGTAATCGCCGCTCGTCGAATAAAGCTCCGAAACCCGTTCGGTCTGGTAGATTGCGTCGGCCACCTCGTAGGTCTTGCCGGGCGCGCATTGGAGCTGGACGAAAATGGGTTTCATGGGCGTTTCCTGCGAAATATTCTGATTGGGTGCATAATGCTCGAAAGCGCTCTTGCGATGCAAGCCGTTCCGTCATCCCGCTTTGGCTTCTTCGGTGATCCAGCCGCGAAAGGCTGAAAGCGGCGCATAGTCGGCCCGCTCGGGAGGACAGGCGAGATAATAGCTTTCGCTGCTTTCCGTTTCCCCGCCGATCGCCGCGACAAGATCACCGCGCTTCAGCTCGTCCTGAACGAGAAATGTCGGCAGCAGCGCGACGCCGAGGCCGGCGATCGCTGCCTGTGCCGCCGTCGCAAACTGGTCGAACAACATTCCATTTACGTTTTGGAAGGCGACGCCGTTATCGGCAAGCCACCGCTCCCAGGCGTCAGGGCGGGTCGTCAGATGCAACAGGGGAACATCCAGCAGGTCTTCAGCCTTGGTGATGCCGTGCTGCCTCAGGAAGGCGGGGCTGCAGGCAGCAACCGTCTTTTCGGACATCAGGAAGGTCAATTCCGCTCCCGGCCAATGCGGATGGCCGAAGTGAATAGCGGCGTCAATGGAATCGAGCCGGAAATCGAAGGAGGAGAGCCGGGTGACGAGATTGATCGTAACGCCCGGGTTCTGGTTCAGGAACCGGCCGAGGCGTGGTGCCAGCCAGCGGGTGCCGAAGGTCGGCAGGATGGCGAGGTTCAGCGTTCCGCCATGCGGATTAGCGCGCAGGTTCAGCGATGCGCTGGAAATTCGGCGAAGTGCTTCGCGGATTTCGCGGGCGTAGCTGTCGCCCGCAAGCGTGAGGCGCACCGTCTGGCGTTCGCGAAGAAAAAGTTCAGCGCCAAGCTGTACTTCCAGCGCCTTGATCTGGCGGCTGACGGCGCTCTGGGTGAGGTCGAGCTCGCGTGCAGCCGCCGTCACGCTGCCGGTTCGGGCGACGGCCTCGAATGCGGCGAGTAATGAAATCGACGGCAGAAAACGGCGCGAGGGCAGCATGGTTCATTCCAATTGAGAATGATGTGTTTCCAAAACGTCGATATTCATGGCGCTGGAGCCTTTGTAAAGACGTCTATCCTCCAAAATCGGAATGACCCGGAGTTCTTTGATGCCGAGCACCGTAGAGGACGAGCTGAAGCTCTATGCCGAGCGCCAGTCGGCTGCTCTCGACGCCGTGATGGAGACGCTGGGATCGTCGGCCTGGAGTTGACCGTTGACTGAGGCTGCTTCCGCAACGCCGTGGACGGCGCTAGAGTGCTGCCGCGTTTGCTTGGAATGGACTGACCGATGCTGAATGATCCCCGCACCCACGGACTTTGGGAAAAGACCGCCCCGCTGCCGCCGGAGACATCGGCGCTTCAGGGCGCCCTGTCGGCCGATGTGGTGATTGTCGGCGGCGGCTATACCGGGCTGTCGTCCGGTCTTCATCTTGCCGAAGCCGGCTCGAAGGTCGTGCTGTTGGAGGCCAGGGAGATCGGTTTCGGTGGGGCTGGCCGCAATGTCGGACTGATCAATGCCGGCATGTGGGTGATGCCGGACGATCTGCCTGGCGTTCTCGGGCAGAACTACGGCGATCGCCTGCTCGGTATGCTGGGCGAGGCGCCTCGCCTTGTCATGGAGTTGATCGAAAACCACGACATCGCTTGCGAGCTTGAAAAGAACGGTACGCTGCATTGCGCCGTCGGCGCGGATGGGTTGAAGGAAATCGAGACGCGTGCTGCGCAGTGGTCCGCGCGCGGGGCGCCAGTGACGCTGCTTGATGCCGCCGAGACCGCACGTCGCGTTGGCACCAGCGCCTATGCCGGATCGCTGTTCGATATGCGTGCAGGAACACTGCAGCCGCTCGCCTATGCTCGAGGTTTGGCGCATGCAGCTATCAAGGCGGGCGTTTCCATCCGCACATCGAGCCCTGTTATTGCAACCGAACGAGACGGCAGCCGATGGACGGTGAAGACTGAGAGCGGCCGGGTGACCGCTGACTGGATTATCGTCGCGACGGATGCCTATAGCACCGGGCCATGGGAACAGGTCCGCTGTGAGCAGGTGCATCTCCCCTATTTCAATTTCGCGACGGCGCCGCTCAGCGATAATTTGCGCAAATGGATTCTGCCCGGTCGCGAAGGCTGTTGGGATACGAAGGAGATACTCTCCTCATTCCGGATGGATCGTGCCGGGCGTCTCGTTTTCGGCAGTGTCGGAGCGCTGCGCAACACCGGCGCTGCAATTCACAAAAGCTGGGCGAAACGCTCGCTGAAGAGGCTCTTTCCGCAGATCGGCGACGTAGAATTCGAATACGAATGGTACGGCAAGATCGGCATGACCGACAATGCGCTACCACGCTTTCACAAGTTCGCGCCGAATGTCGTTGGCTTCTCCGGCTATAATGGCCGGGGCATTGCGCCTGGTACGGTATTCGGCCGTACGCTGGCACACCATATATTGGGCCGGATCGCGGAGGCGGACCTGCCCTTGCCGGTTACGGACCTGCGGGAGCCCGGTTTCCGCGCGCTCAAGGAAATGTGGTACGAAGCCGGCGCCCAGGTCGCTCACTTCGCCGCCGCGCGCTTTTGAGTGAAAGCTCGCAATCAAGAACAAGAAGGTTCAAAACACGATGACCATCTCTACGCTCGATCTCGCAGCCGAGACGAAGAAACTGCTTTCCGAACTCGGCGTCGAGGCGGCCCGCTATACCGGCGGCTCGCTGCGTGTCGCTTCGCCGATCACCGGCAAGGAAATCGGCCTTCTGAAGGAACATTCCGTCGCGGATGCCAAAAAGGCGATCGACGAAGCGCACAAGGCATTTGCCGAATGGCGTGCAGTCCCTGCGCCCAAGCGCGGCGAACTTGTCCGTTTGCTTGGCGAAGAGCTTCGCGCGGCGAAGCTGGCGCTCGGCCGCCTCGTTTCGATCGAAGTCGGCAAGATCACGTCCGAAGGTCTCGGCGAAGTCCAGGAAATGATCGACATCTGCGATTTCGCGGTCGGCCTTTCGCGCCAGCTCTACGGCCTAACGATTGCAACCGAGCGCTCCGAGCATCGTATGATGGAAAGCTGGCATCCGCTCGGCGTGGTCGGCATCATTTCGGCCTTCAACTTCCCGGTCGCGGTCTGGTCGTGGAATGCGGCGCTGGCGCTGGTCTGCGGCAATTCCACCGTCTGGAAGCCGTCGGAAAAGACGCCGCTGACGGCACTTGCGGTACAGGCGCTGTTCGAAAAGGCGCTGAAGCGCTTCGTCGCCGAAGGCGGGCAGGCTCCGGCCAACCTTTCGACGCTGCTGATCGGCGGCCGCGATGTCGGTGAAGTCCTCGTCGATCACCCGAAGGTGCCGCTGGTTTCCGCCACCGGGTCCACGGCCATGGGCCGGGCCGTCGGCCCGCGGCTGTCGCAGCGCTTTGCCCGTGCGATCCTTGAACTCGGCGGCAACAATGCCGCCATCATCTGCCCGACGGCCGATCTCGATCTCACCCTGCGCGGCGTTGCCTTTTCGTCGATGGGAACCGCCGGCCAGCGCTGCACGACGCTTCGCCGTCTCTTCGTGCACGAGAGCGTCTACGACAAACTCGTGCCTCGCCTGCAGAAAGCCTATGGATCGGTCACGATCGGCAATCCGTTGGAAAACGGGACACTTGTCGGTCCGTTGATCGACAAAGCGGCCTTCGAGAAGATGCAGTCGGCTCTATCGGAGGCAAAGTCGGCTGGCGGCAAGGTCACGGGTGGCGAGCGCGTCGAAAACGGCGCTGCCGGAGCCTTCTATGTGCGCCCGGCGCTTGTCGAGATGCCGTCTCAGACTGGTCCTGTCGAACACGAGACCTTCGCACCGATCCTCTATGTCATGAAGTACACGGATTTCGACGAGGTGCTGAAACTGCACAATGCCGTGCCGCAGGGCCTATCTTCCTCGATCTTCACCAATGACATGCGTGAAGCCGAAACCTTTGTTTCCGCCCGTGGCTCCGATTGCGGCATCGCCAACGTCAATCTCGGCCCGTCGGGTGCCGAAATCGGCGGTGCTTTCGGTGGCGAAAAGGAAACCGGGGGCGGCCGCGAATCCGGCTCGGATGCCTGGAAGGCCTACATGCGCCGCACGACGAACACGATCAATTACGGCAAGACGCTGCCGCTCGCTCAGGGTGTCAAGTTCGACGTCGAGTGATCGAGAGCCGCATTGAATCCGAAGGGACGATGACGTAACACCGTGATCGTCCCTTTGTTTTTGCCCAAGGTTTTTCTCCATGCATCTGACACTTGCCGCAGCCGAAGCGCTGGTCATCGACGCGTTGAAGCGCAGCGGAGTGGAGGAGGGAAATGCGCGCGCCGTCGCACGTGCGCTGGTCGCCGCAGAAGCCGCAGGACAGGGTGGCCACGGGCTGCGCCGCGTCGTTGCCTATGCGGCCCAGGCAAAGTCCGGAAAGGTCGACGGAATAGCCAAGCCGATCGTATTCCAGCCTTTTCCATCCATCATCCAGATTGACGCCTGCCACGGCTATGCTTATCCGGCCTTCGATCTCGCCGTGCCGTTGCTGTCGGAGATGGCGCGCAAACAGGGCATTGCGCTTGCCGCTATCCGCCGTTCGCATCATGCGGGCGTGCTCGCGCTGACCGTGGAACGTTTTGCCGAAGCTGGCCTCGTGGCGCTGATGGTTGCCAATGCCACGGCTTCCATGGCTGCCTGGGGCGGACGCAAGCCCGTCTTCGGCACCAATCCCATTGCCTTTGCAGCGCCTGTTCCCGCAGATGATCCGATCGTCATCGACCTTGCGTTGTCGCGCGTTGCGCGTGGCAAGATCATGGCCGCCCGGCAAAAGGGCGCGTCGATCCCGGCCGATTGGGCCTTTGATCGTGACGGCCAGCCGACAACCGATGCGGTTGCCGCCCTGGAGGGCACCATGGTGCCATCCGGCGAGGCCAAGGGTGCTGCGCTTGCCATGATGGTCGAGATTCTTGCCGCACCGCTCGCGGGTGCTAATTTTTCCTTCGAATCCACTTCCTTGTTCGATGACCAAGGAGCAGCGCCCGGCCTTGGGCAGATGCTGATCGTTATCAATCCCGAAGCCAGCGGTGGAAGCTTCGCGGCATCGCGTCTGGGCGAACTTGCCGCTGAAATTTCTTCCGATCCCGGTGTCCGCCTACCCGGTCGCCGCGGTCAGAATGCGCGAAAATACGCGCTGGAGCATGGCCTCGAAGTCGAGGACGACGTGATCGACGCCATCCTTGCTATATAGAATCATTCTAAAGTTGATGCGTGGGTTCAAGTATTTGTGAAGACCGGCGGCAAGGCGAAACTTGAAAAACTAAATCAAGAAAAATATACGGGGGCGCGATCACCCGGGGAGTTTGGGTGACACCCGCCATGGAGGGCATCATGAAAATTTCTCTTACGCGCTTTGCAGCGCTAGCTTTGGCCGCCTCGCTTCTTGCTGCGACGTCGCTGGCATCCAGCGCAAATGCGCAGGAATCCGAAGGTATCGTCGTCTATAACGCCCAGCACGAAAGCCTCGGCCGCGAATGGATCGATGCCTTCACCAAGGAGACCGGCATCAAGGTCACCATGCGCCAAGGCAGCGACATGCAGTTCGCCAACCAGATCATCCAGGAAGGCGACGCTTCTCCGGCCGACGTGTTCCTGACCGAGAACTCTCCGGCGATGGCGCTCGTCGATGGCGCGGGCCTGTTTGCCCCGGTCGACAAAGAAACGCTTGATCTGGTCCCGGCGCAGTATCGTCCTGCCGATGGCATGTGGACCGGCATCGCCGCCCGCTCGACGGTGTTTGTGTATGACAAGACGAAGCTCACCGAAGACAAGCTGCCGAAGTCGATGCTCGATCTGGCCGATCCGGCCTGGAAGGGCCGTTGGGGCGCGTCGCCTGCCGGTGCCGATTTCCAAGCGATCGTCGGTGCACTGCTGCAACTGAAGGGCGAAGAAGCAACGGCTCAATGGTTGAAGGCCATGAAGGAAAACGCAACGCCTTACAAGGGCAACAGTGTTGCCATGAAGGCCGTCAATGCCGGCGAAGTCGAAGGCGCGGTCATCTATCATTACTATTGGTTCGGCGATCAGGCCAAGACTGGCGAAAACAGCAAGAATGTCGGCCTGCATTACTTCAAGAACCAGGATCCGGGCGCGTTCGTCAGCGTATCGGGCGGCGGCATCCTGAAGTCGACGCAGCATATGAAGGAAGCCCAGGCGTTCTTGAAGTTCGTCGCCGGCAAAGCCGGCCAGGACATCCTGAAAAACGGGACGTCCTACGAATACGCGGTCAGCGGCGATGCGAACGAAAAGCTCGTCCCGCTTGCCGATCTCAATGCGCCGAAAGTTGAGGCTTCCGAGCTTGACAGCAAGAAAGTCGTCGAGCTGATGACGGCCGCGGGCCTGATTTAAGCCTCTCTGCCGCAGGCCGGATCGAGTCAAAACTATTGCTTTTGGCTCAAGAAAACCTTAGGGCATGACCCAATCCGGCAACCGCTTCAAAAAGAGGCGGTTGCCTTCCTTTTTTCAGCGTATCAAAGGCGTCGGCCTTGCTGCAAGACAACAGATCGCTTGTTTCCGGGCTCGCGCCCGGCAATGGAGCGCCAGTCAGCGGAACAGGTTTGCTGCGCGGGCGCATGCCGCACGCCTCCGTCGTCGTCTTTGCAACGCTCGTCGCACTTATGAGCCTCGTGCCGCTCGGCTTCATCGGTTGGATTACCATCAATGTCGGCTGGCAGACGGTCAAGGAGTTGGTCTTGCGGCCACGCGTCGGCGAGCTGCTCGTCAACACGATCCTGCTCGAAGCGCTCACCATTCCCCTGTCGATTGCTCTTGCCGTGACGCTCGCTTGGCTGACGGAGCGGACCAATGTGCCGTTTCCGCGGTTGTGGTCCTGGCTTGCCGTTGCGCCGCTTGCCGTTCCAGCCTTCGTCCACAGCTATGCCTGGGTGAGCCTCGTTCCCGGCATGCGCGGCCTGCAGAGCGGTGTCTTCGTTTCCGTGCTCGCCTATTATCCTTTTCTCTACCTGCCGGTCGCTGCTGCTCTTCGCCGCCTCGATCCGGCGATCGAGGATGCGGCGGCGTCGCTTGGCCTCGATCCCTGGCGTGTCTTCTTCCGTACGATCCTGCCGCAGTTGCGGCTTGCGATCTGTGGAGGCTCGCTCTTGATCGGGCTGCATCTCCTGTCGGAATACGGCCTTTACGTGATGATCCGCTTCGACACCTTTTCGACCGCGATCGTCGATCAGTTCCAGTCGGCCTATAACAGCCCCGCAGCCAATATGCTCGGCGGTGTGCTCGTCGCCTGCTGCCTTTTCCTGCTCGGCCTCGAAATCCTGCTGCGTGGCAACGAACGCTACGCCCGCGTCGGCTCCGGTTCCGCACGGCCGGCCGATCGCCGCCGTCTTGGCTGGTTTGTCGTACCTGCCATTCTGCTGCCGGGCACGCTCGCGGTGCTGACGCTCGGCGTTCCGCTCATGACGCTCGGCCGCTGGCTCTATCTCGGCGGCGGCGAGATCTGGCGGCTGGATGCGGTCGGAAATGCGTTCGTTCAAACGATCGTCCTTGCGGTTGCAGGCGGCGTGCTGACGACGATCGCGGCCGCGCCCATGGCCTGGCTGTCGGTCCGCGCGCCGGGGCGATTCCAGCGTTTGCTCGAAGCCTGCCATTATTATGTCGGCTCGCTTCCAGGCGTCGTCGTGGCGCTGGCATTGGTGACGATCACCGTGCGGCTGGCGCTGCCGCTCTACCAGACTTTTGCGACCCTCATCGTTGCCTATGTCCTGCTCTTCCTGCCACGTGCGATGGTCGGCCTTCGTGCCAGCATCGCACAAGCGCCTGTGGAGCTGGAACGGGCTGCCATGTGCCTGGGACGCACGCCGTCGCAGGCCGTGCGCCAGATTACCATGCGCCTTGCTGCCCCGGGCTTTGCTGCAAGCATTGCGCTGTCGGCTCTTGGCATCACCAACGAACTGACGGCAACGCTGATGTTGTCGCCTAACGGTGTTGAAACGCTGGCAACGAAATTCTGGTCGCTGACCAGCGAAATCGACTATGTGTCGGCCGCTCCCTATGCGGTGATGATGATAGTGCTGTCGCTGCCGCTGACCCTTGTTCTCTATGCCCAATCGAAACGGACCGCCGGCCAATGACCTTGCTTACGATCCAGTCTGTCAGCAAGCGCTATGGCCCAGTGACAGCGCTGGACAAGGTGACGCTGGACGTGGCCGCCGGCAGCCGCACCGCCGTCGTCGGCCCCTCAGGTTCCGGCAAAACGACATTGCTGCGCATCGTCGCCGGCTTCGAGCGGCCCGATGAAGGGCAGGTCGTCCTGAACGGCGAAGTGCTCGCCGATGGAGCGGCAGCCGTTCCCGCGCACAAGCGCGGCATCGGCATCGTCTCGCAGGACGGTGCGCTCTTCCCGCATTTGAGCGTTGCCGACAATATCGGCTTCGGCTTCGAACGGGGCGCTCCCGATCGCAAAAAGCGGATCGTCGAACTACTGGATATGGTCGAGCTCGACCGCAACATGCTGACGCGCCGTCCCCACCAGCTTTCCGGCGGCCAGCAGCAGCGCGTGGCACTGGCGAGAGCCCTCGGCCGCAAGCCGCGCCTCATGCTGCTCGACGAGCCCTTCTCGGCGCTCGATACCGGCCTTCGCGAACACATGCGCAAGGCTGTCGCGCGCGTGCTGCAGACGGCCGATATCACGACGATACTCGTAACCCATGATCAGGCAGAGGCTCTCTCCTTTGCCGATCAGGTCGCGGTGCTCAGGGAAGGCAAGCTGATCCAAGCAGGTTCACCGCAATCGCTCTACCTGCAGCCGAAGGACCGCGAGACCGCCCTTTTCCTGGGCGATGCGGTGATGCTTCCGGCAATTGTCCGAAATGGCTTTGCCGATTGCGCGCTCGGCCGCGTCGCAGTGGAAGGCAGCCATCAAGGCAAGGCCGAGATCATGCTGCGGCCGGAGCAGATTCGCGTCGTTGCCGATGAAAGCGAGCCCGCCTATGGTGGTCGTGTCGTCGAGGTCGAGTTCGGCGGCGCAACCTGCACCGTGGCGGTGTCGCTGGAAGGCGTGGCGCTGCCGCCGATCTTCATCAAGACATCCAGCGTGGCCTTGCCCGAACGCGGCGATCGTGTTCGCCTTGATATCGCCGGCAAGGCGCATGTCTTCGGCCGCCCTTAAGCCGTCTTTCGCGAAACCCTTTCCGTTTCCGCCTGCTCCAGCCAGCCGCCCGTAAAACCGGCGCGTTCAAGGCCGAGACGGATGACCGGCGACTGCCGCATCAGGTTCCAGATGAACTCCGACCGGTCGTTTTCGACCGTCATCACCAGCAGTCCTTGGTCGATCGCGACGCATCGATCGTCGACCCAGCCTTCAGGCCGAGCAGTCTTCACCGTCGGGTTGAAGCCACCTGGAAAGCGGCCTTCGCAGAGCAGATCAGGATAGGCGGCGAGCAGCGCCTTTAGGCCATCAAGCGACGCCTGCCGGTCAAAGGGCAATGCCGCAACCGCCGCCCAAGGTGCAATTGTCCCGTCATCCGGGCCAAGCGGTGCACCGCGGGCGGCGTAACCCAGAACCTTCTGACGCCGGCCGCCACGCATGTTGCGCGTTGGAGGCGGGCCGTCGGAGGCGGAAAGTCCCCAGACATCCTTATTGTAGCCAACGAAGTGTCCGGGGTTGCGCTCGGCATAATCGCGCTGCACGGCGATCGAAACCTGTGTGTTGCGGAAATAGTCCCAGTCGCGGGCGGCCATCTCTTTGTCGTTAATCCCGCGGAAGTCGATCCAGGCATGCGGGAAAAGGTGAATGAAGAACGGTCCAGCATAGAGATAGGGCTGCTTGCCGAAGAGCATCCAGGAATAGCTTGAGACGAAGGCATCGTAGCTCGATGGCGGGATTGGATGGGTCGGCGAAGCAAGTGCCAGCATATAGAGCAGGATCGCTTCGTCGTATCCCTGCCAGCGCCAGCGCAGAAAACCACTGCCTGGCTTCCACCCCATACTGACAGTCTGCCCCTTGTTCAACGCCCAATGCCAGTCGATGCGCTCATAGATGAATTTCGCAAGCTCGCGGATTTCCGTCTCCACCGCATCGGTCCGATCGAAATAGGCCGCAGCCGTCAGCATGCCGGCGACGAGCAAGGTCGTGTCGATTGTCGAGAGCTCGCTGTTCCAGGCCCTGTGGCCGCTATCCATATGCAGGAAGTGGTAATAGAAGCCGCGATAGCCGGTCGCGTGGCGTTCGCGTCCCTGATGGCTCCCGGCAAAGAAACGCAGCGTCGTGACTGACCTGCCTGCCGCTTCTCGGCGCGTCATCCATCCGCGTTCGGCGGCGACTGCATAGCTGGAGAGCGCAAAGCCGACGGCAGCGATGCTGCAAGGAACCCCGGCCACTGACGTATCCGCGACCAGGCCGTTTTCGGGATTGGAATATCTCAGAAAATAGTCGAATGCGGATTTCTGCAGCCTGTCGATCAGGGCGGCATCCGTGTCGTCAATTCGTTGCAGCATACATCAAACCAACCGTTGCCCGCCCTCGCCCAACATGGCGATGCATTGCGCGCAAATCAAATTCTTTTCAGATAGTGCGGCAAATGGTTGCGATCGGTCGTTTTGGCGCTGACGTGGCGACATGGATTTAAAACACTAAATCGACTTACGGCGGGTTATTGTAAATATTTGGTATTCATACGAAAACTTGAGAGTCGAAGGAATTTGAACCCTCGCCCCCAACCTTGGCAAGCATAAAGTACGACGTCGTAGAATCGTGCCCGTACGGCAGAATTCGCTTCAGTTTTAAAAGGAGCGGTTTTTGCGCGGAGCGCTCGATGATTGTGGCGCGAAGTGCATAACACGCTCGTGGAAATAGATTGCACGTGGCCGAAATCCGGTGACTGTGACCGCGCCCTTACCGCAGCCAACAGCAAGGCATTTGGCCCTGCGCGCCGCTACAACTTGTCAGTACCCAAATTCCTTGCGACCCGCCCCACTTCTGCCCAATGGAGCCGCAAGGATCTTGGTTTGCATGTTAGGGAGATAAAACGCCATGCCGACCCGGCGACATTTCCTTATGGGCTTCGTTGCCACGCCGATTGTGCTTTCGAGACTCAGCCATGCAGCCGGCGTTCCTGTGCAGCTGTCGCGCACACCAACTTGCGATGATGACGACGATCTGACGCCAGCGCAGACCGAAGGCCCGTATTTCACGCCGGAGAGCCCTGAAAAACAGGATTTCGCGAGCGATGCACCGGGCGGTGAACCGATGACGCTTGCCGGTTACGTACTGACCGAGAACTGCCAGCCCGTCGCAAAAGCGTTGATCGAGTTGTGGCACGCCAATGAGATTGGCACCTATGACAACAGCGGATACAAACTCCGCGGGCATCAATTCACCGATGCTGAAGGCAAATGGTGGTTTGAGACGATCGTGCCAGGGGTCTATCCCGGCCGCACCCGGCATTACCACCTGAAAGTCCAACGGCCCGGCGGAAACGTGCTGACGACGCAGCTTTATTTTCCCGGCGAGCCGGACAATGAACGTGACCGGATATTCAACGCAGCCTTGTTGCTCGATGTCAGGGCGACGAGCGACGGAAAATTCGGCCGCTATGATTTCATAGTGGCCTAAACCGGGCGCCTTGCGTGGCAAGCGATGAACAAAGGCCGTTACATTGCAAAATTTCACGGCATGAGGGTTCGATTTCGCTGGCTGGCCACCCGCTGCGATGCGCTCGAGGGTCTGCGCCAACCATGCCAGCGGATCGACATCGTTCATCTTGGCGGTCTGAATGAGCGTTGCGATGGTCGCCTAGGTGCGTGCCGGCAAAAAGAGAATTCTTCCAAACGATGGCTTGTGGCCTGGTCGGGATCGATTACAGAGATGCGCTGGTCGCCAATTGCGGCCGCATCTGCATCTATCGCAAGAAGGTCAACATCTCGACCGTGCTGGCCGGCCAGAAACTGGGAATCAAGGAAGTCGACGACGGCATTTGGCTCGTCAGCTTCATGCATTATGATCTGGGATATATCGACCTGGAGCAGAGGACTTTGCAAACCATCGACAACCCGTTCGGCACGAGGTTGTCACCCATTGTAGTGCTCCCCGATTTTGAGACAAAAGCATGGTAACAGTTCTCCGTTAGGAGGACTAATGAGGACGGACGATCCTGGGCGGCGGTTCAGTCGCGAGGTTAAGCTGGCAGCGGTTCAGCGAATGGCTGCCGGCGCCAATGTCAGCAAGCTTGCTCGCGAGTTGGGGATTTCGCGCAAGGGCCTTTATCAGTGGCAAAAGCAGTTCCGAGTTGGCGCAGCGTCGGCGTTGCGAGAAGGCGGACGTCCGCAGCGAGACGCAGCAGCGAGCGATGAGCAACCGGAAGCTGGCGCGCTGCAGTCTTCCTCGAGCGACGAACTCTTGAGAGCGCTTGCGCGGATTGCGGAATTAGAGCGGCTTGTCGGACAGCAAGCGGCCGATATTGATTTTTTTCAAAAGGCCTTGCAGCACGTCGGGACAGCACGCCAGCGGAGTGGCAAGCCTGGCGGGACGGCATCTACACGGTCATCGAAGCGATGATGGCGTCCGGGCTGCAAGGCCAAATCAGTGTGGAACGAATGTGCCGGCTGGCTCGGGTGAGCCGCGCGGGCTACTATCGTCATTGGCAGGCGACGGCGCCGCGCAGGGAGGAAATGGGGCTGCGCGACACCCTCCAACGCCTGGCGCTCGCCAACCGGCATTACGGCTACCGAAGAATCGCCGTGCTTTTGAGCCGAGAAGGCTGGCGTGCCAACCACAAGCGCGTGCTGCGCCTGATGCGGGAGGATAATCTGCTGTGTCTGCGCAAATCCCCGTTCGTGCCGATGACAACCGACTCCAGGCATGACTGGTGCATCGTGCCCAACCTGGCTCGAGGTCTTCAACTGACCGACATCGACCAGCTCTGGGTCGCCGACATCACCTACGTTCATCTCGCCGAGGAGTTCGCATTCCTGGCGATCGTCCTCGACGCTTTCAGTCGCAAGGTCATCGGCTGGGCGATTGCAACCCATCTGAAAGCGGAACTTGCCATTGAGGCATTCGACATGGCGGTTGCGGCTCGCCGGCCGCGACCTGATAGCGTCATTCACCATAGCGACCGCGGCGTCCAATATGCCTGCGCCGACTATGCGGCACGACTTGCAGACCACGGCATCCAGCCGAGCATGAGCCGCGTCGGCAATCCCTACGATAATGCGAAGGCCGAGAGATTCATGAGGACCCTGAAGGAAGAGGAGGTGGATGGTCAGGCGTATCGCGACCTGGACGATGCAAGGACTAGGATCGGCGAATTCATCGAGGTGGTCTACAACAGGCAGCGCCTGCACTCGGCCCTCGACTATCTCGCGCCGGACGCTTACGAAGCCAGTCTCTTGCAACAGCGGCAAGAGACACCAGACGCAATTCACAGCCGGGAGAACTGTTACTGATTGCTGTCTCACCAAAGGGGTGCAGTCCACCATGTGTTAGGTACAAAGTGTTACCGATGTCTCCGGGTCGGACAAAGGCGAAACTGGAGCGGGCGAAGGGATTTGAACCCTCGACCCCAACCTTGGCAAGGTTGTGCTCTACCCCTGAGCTACACCCGCTCAATCCGCATCGGTCCGGGGGAGTTGGTGGACCGTGGGCTGCCACCTTGCGGCGACGGGCGCTATATGGCCCAATCGATTTTTAAATGCAACAGGGAAATCACGCAAAGACCAAGAAAAATCCCACGCCTTCAGAGGCGCTTTGGCAAACTGCCGCAAATTCAGGGGTAAGCGTCGATCCCGAACATTGCAAAACACGTCCCTCCGACTTAATCAGGGCATCTTATCTCCTTCTTTCCGCACGGATGCCGCGATGACCGAAACCAAGCCGAAAAACAAGAACGAACTTTTCGCCTTCCTCGACGGGCTTGGCATCGCGCACAGGACGCATGAGCATGCTCCAGTCTTCACCGTGGCCGAATCGGTGTCGCTGCGCGATGCTATTCCCGGCGGGCATACAAAAAACCTTTTCGTGAAAGATAAGAAGGATCAGTTCTTCCTGCTGACGGTCGAGGAACATGCCGTTGTCGATCTCAAGACCGTGCATGCGCTGATCGGCGCCGCCAGCAAGGTTTCGTTCGGCAAGGCGGAAAAGCTGATGGAGTATCTTGGCGTGATCCCCGGCGCGGTCACCGCCTTTGGCGCCATCAACGACATGGGGAACAATGTGACCTTCGTGCTCGATGCGGACTTGATGAAGGAGGAGGTCGTCAATTGCCATCCGTTATCCAACGATGCGACGACGTCGATTGCAAGCGCAGATCTCATTCGCTTCATGGAAGCGACCGGCCATAAGCCGCTTGTCTTGAAAGTGACGGCCTGACATACGATTTTAGCGCTAGAAAAAGCCGGGCAACCGGCGCAGCGGGAGATACCAATGAGCGGCAGCGACAATTCTTACAGCAATTCCTTCGGCAGTCAGATGTCGGCAACGGCGAACTTCGGTTCGGCGCCGCAGCCGGCGGCAGGCGGCGGACATATCAAGGATACGACAACCGCCACTTTCACGAAGGACGTCATCGAAGAATCGCGCAACCAGCCCGTACTCGTTGATTTCTGGGCGCCTTGGTGCGGCCCGTGCAAACAATTGACGCCAGTGCTCGAAAAGGTGGTCAATGAAGCGCAAGGCCGCGTGAAGCTCGTGAAGATGAACATCGACGACCATCCGTCGATCGCAGGCCAGCTTGGCATCCAGTCGATCCCGGCTGTGATCGCTTTCGTCGGCGGCCGCCCGGCCGATGGCTTCATGGGTGCCGTGCCGGAAAGCCAGGTTCGCCAGTTCATCGACCGCATCGCCGGTCCTGCTGGTGCAGATCAGGCTGCGGAGATTGAAGCGGTGCTCGAGGAGGCTGCGGGGCTTCTGGCCGCGGGCGACGTTAATGGTGCCGCGCAACTCTACGGCGCGATCATGCAAGCCGATGCGGAAAATGCCAAGGCGCTTGCCGGGATGGCCGAATGCATGATTGCCGCCAACCAGCATCAGCGCGCTCGCGAAGCGCTGACCGATCTGCCGGAAGAGCTTGCCAAGGACGCCGGGATTCAGGCCGTCATCACGAAGCTCGATCAGATCGAAGAAGCCCGCAAGCTCGGTGATCCAATCGCTCTGGAACACGACCTTGCAGT
>NZ_JABEPH010000640.1:0-1660 GCF_013004495.1 Rhizobium sp. SEMIA 4085 | reverse complement strand
CCCCGCTGCGGCCGAACGGATTCCGGCCAAACCCGCCCCCTGTCGCGTCACCGCGGCGATCCTCGACATTGCCCGACTGGCGGCGCACCTTCCATTCCATCTGAACTCTCCCCTGGCGATGCGCAGGCAATGCGCTCTAAGGCAATTATATATCCGGCGAGGGCGTGAAGGCCAGCAGGTTTCAGGCAAAGGGCTTTAGACGCAGACAAAGCGCAAGAATGGCACCGATCGTCGCGAGCACAATGCCCACCATGGCGGAAGCCGTATCGTTCCCGCTGAAGATCATTTCATTCATGAACCGCCCCGGAACCAGAGTGAACAGACCGGTGCAAGATACTACACCGCAGTCGTAACGCCTCGGCCGCGAACTCGTGTTCCTTGCGTTTTACCGATGCGCTGAAGGAGACGGGCGCCACAGCCGGGCTGCAGGTTCATCGCTCGCACGGGACCGCCGATGCCTATGTCGAGCGCTTGAAGCGGGACAACGGAAAGCTCCTTATCCTGACGCGCGAGGCCTTCGAAATTCCGGCCAGCCGTGGCTATGCGGCTGAGGTGCGACGTCGCGTCGGTTGAAGAAAATGCATCAAATGCTTGACGTGACTCCCGCTTTTGCCCTCACTGAAGGAGAGGATGCGGGAGGACATGATGAAAGCTGTACGCCTGGAAGCGAGGGGGCGGCTTGCCGTGAGCCGAATGGAAAAGCCGGTGCCAGGCCATGGCGAAATGCTGGTGAAGGTCGAAGCCTGCGGCATCTGCGGCACCGACCGCCATCTCTTCCTGGGCGAATTTCCGTCGAAGACGCCGGTGACACTCGGGCACGAGTTCGTCGGCATCATCGAAGCCGTTGGGCAAGGCGTGACCGCCTTTCGCCCCGGCATGCGGGTGACCGGCGACCCGAACATCGCCTGCGGGCGCTGCCCGGAGTGCCAGCGCGGACGTGTCAATCTCTGCCGGAACCTGCAGGCGATCGGCATTCATCGGGATGGCGGTTTTGCCGAATATGTCTGCATGCCGGAGCAACAGGCGTTCGAACTGCCTCAGTCGCTGGCACCGCTGCATGGCGCCTTTTGTGAACCCCTTGCCTGCTGTCTGCACGGCGTCGATCTGGCAAAGATCAGGGCCGGCGCATCCGTGGCCGTGCTTGGCGGTGGCGTGATCGGACTGCTGGTCGTGCAGCTTGTGCGGCTCGCCGGCGCAACACGCGTCGTGCTGGTGACGCGCAACGCCGATAAACGGCGGCTTGCCGAAGACCTTGGCGCGACGGCTACGTCCGACCCCTCAGCAGGCGACGTCGCCGATCTGGTGACGGCTGACCAGGGCCTTCTGCCGGGCGGTGCCGATGTGGTGATCGAATGCGCCGGCGTTGCGGAGACCATGGAACAGGCTCCTCTCCTCGCCCGCCGCGGCGGCACCGTCGTGATCCTCGGTGTCATGCCGCAAGGCGCCAGGATTTCCATGCAGCCCTTCGATCTGCTGTTTCGCGAGATCAAGCTGGTGAACTCGTTTTTGAACCCCTTCACTCACGGCCGGGCTGCGGACTTGATCGCCTCGGGCGTCATCAAGGTCGAGCCTCTCATCTCCCGCCGGATCGGGCTTGATGACGCGCCGGAAGCGATCGCCAATCCGGCACGCAACGGCGAGATACGCGTCATTGTAGTAC
>NZ_JABEPH010000639.1:0-1672 GCF_013004495.1 Rhizobium sp. SEMIA 4085 | reverse complement strand
CCCACTGGGGGGCTCGTCGGCCGCGTCAGATGTGTGTAGGCGCCAGGTGTACGCGCTACCGGCCAACGCCGAGACGCAGGAGGACTTCGAGTGGGTGCTGAAGGAGATCATCGACGGTGGCGGCGAGGCGTTGATCTGTGAGGCGCGCCTCATCGACGGCCTGTCAGACGCACAGGTCCGCGCCCTGTTCGACGCCGCGCGTGACGACGATTTCGCCGAGATCGCCAGGGAAGCACGCGCTCTGGCCGCAGAGCTGGATACGGAGGTGACGGCAGACAAGCGCGCGGACGCTCGCTCCCAACTCGTCCGCATGCGCAAGCGACTCGCCGAGCTCGTGGCGATCGACTTTTTCGGCGCCACGGGCCGCTTAACTGTCGAAGGACTGCTCGCCAACCTCGATGAACGGGTTACGGAGGATGAGGGTATGAGCAGGGCTCCATCAAAAGCCGCCGATCCGATCGCCGAATTCAAGGGGCGGACCTGGGTGACGAGGCGGGATGTTCATGTCGATCGCATCGCCTGCAGTTGGCTGATCCGTCGATTCATCGATGCGAATGCCCCCATCCGCTTCGTGCCAGGAAAGGGTTATGTCCCGAAGCCTGGGGAGATACGTTTCGACATGTTCGAAGGCGAGATCACCCATGAGGGCGACCGCTGCAGTTTCGAGGTCCTGCTCATCCGCACCGGCATGACGGATCCGGCGCTCCAGGCCATCGCAGAGATTGTCCACGACATTGACCTCAAGGACGGCAAGTTCGGCCGCGAGGAGACGGCAGGGATTGCCAGCCTGATTGCCGGGATCGTCATGACGAACAAGGCAGACGAGCAAAGACTCGGGCAAGGCTTCCACGTCTTCGACAATCTCTATCAATATTTCCGCCAGAAGCGCGGGTAAGGAAAAATCATGACCGACATCCACGCCACCGAGCCGGCCACGGATCCTCGCGGTGATACACCTTCGCATGGCATCCCCTTCCGCGAAGCTGTCCGGGTGTGGGCCCGCGTTGCCGCATTGAGCTTCGGCGGCCCGGCTGGCCAGATCGCGGTCATGCATCGTATCATTGTCGAGGAGAAGCGCTGGATCGGCGAGACGCGGTTCCTGCATGCCCTGAACTACTGCATGCTCCTGCCCGGACCGGAAGCCCAGCAGCTCGCGATCTATATCGGATGGCTGCTGCACAAGACGCGTGGCGGGCTGGTCGCCGGCATCCTGTTCGTGCTGCCGGGTGTCGCGACCATCATGGCGCTTAGCTGGATCTATGCGATCTTCGGCAATGTCGGGGCCGTCCAGGCGCTTTTCTTTGGGTTGAAAGCCGCTGTGCTGGCCGTCGTGCTGGAAGCCGTCGTTCGGGTCGGCAAGCGGGCGCTCAAAAACAACGTGATGGTGGCCCTTGCCGCAGCCGCTTTCCTGGCGCTCTTCCTCTTTCACGCGCCCTTCCCGCTGGTCATCCTGGGTGCGGCGGTAATCGGATACTTCGGCGGGCGCGCCCAAAAAGGAACCTTCCCTTCCGGGCATTGGCATGGGGAGGGGGGGGGGAACCAGGGCGCCGACGCGGGGAGTGGGCGGGGGGGAAGCAGTCCCGCTCAGGGCCGCCCGCCGCCCAGGGGGGGGCTGGAGGAGGGGCGCGGGGTTGCGTGCCGTGTGGGGGCGCCGGGGGGGGGGTGTGTGGGG
>NZ_JABEPH010000638.1:0-1679 GCF_013004495.1 Rhizobium sp. SEMIA 4085 | reverse complement strand
CGACTACCGCATCCTGTCTGTGAAATTCCGCTTCGTCGGCGACTCCGTCGTCTCGTGAGACGTTCTTCACCCTTGACGGATAATTGCATTGCCGCGAGAGCTTCACCCAGTCGTTCGTCCCATTAGTTTCCCAACATTGCCATTTGGTCGGCATGCTTTGCACCAGCGGTTTCGTCTCGTTCGAGAGGCAAGGTGAACAGAAACACTGCCCCACGAGGTTTGTTCGCGGTGGCCCACAGCCGGCCCCCGTGAGCCTCGATGATCGAACGGCAGATCGTCAGGCCCATACCCATGCCGCTGGATTTGGTCGTGTAGAAGGCCTCAAACAGGCGGTCCATACTTTGCGGGTCTAGGCCTGGACCCGAGTCGCGCACCCCGACGACCACGCCTCCAGAGGCCTCTGTCCCGGTGCTGATCAGCAACTCGCGCTCTTCCTCATTAATGCCGCTCATCGCCTCGATAGCGTTCATGATCAGGTTTAGGATCACCTGTTGCAGCTGGACGCGATCTCCTTCCACGGACGGGAGGCTCGTCGCGAATTCGGTCCGCAGCGTGACGCCTTGCCGGAGCACTTCACTGCCGGTCAAGGCAATCACGTGACGAATGGCTTCATTGAGGTCGAACAGCCCGTTGCGGGGGGGCTCCTTCTTGACCAAGGCGCGGATCCGGCCAATGACATCGCCGGCTCGATTGGCGTTCTCGACGATCCGGCCGAGCGCCTGAGCCACCTCCTCCAGATTAGGCGGATAGGTGCCAAGCCAGCGCAAGGCCGCCTGGGCATTGGTGAGGGACGCGGCGAGCGGCTGATTGACTTCATGGGCGATGGAGGCTGTGAGCTGCCCCATGGTGGCGACGCGGTTTGCGTGGGCCAGTTGCCCTTGCGCCTCGCGCAAGGCTTCCTCGCTCTCGCGTAACGCCTCTTCCGCCTGCCGTCGCTCCGTCAAATCGAGGACGAAAGAGACACCTTCGTTCCTGCTCTCTTCTAACAGTGCACCGCCCATCAGCACGGGCAGACGGCTGCCATCTTTCCGAAAGTACTCCTTCTCGAACGGCTGGACTGCCCCGATCAGCTTCAGCTCTGCGATGGTCCGGGCATCGCGGTCGCGCCACTCGGCCGGCGTCAGGTCCGTCCAGCATAACCGACCCGAGGCAAGATCCTCCCGGTCGTAGCCCACCATGCGGAGGAAGGCGTCGTTGGCCTCAAGGATGCGACCTTCGATATTCCAGATGACGATCCCGATGATGTTGGCCTTGACGAGGCGGCGAATCTTAGCTTCGCGTTCAGCGAGATCGCGGTACAACCGGGTATTCTCCAGTGAGATCGCCGCCTGAGAGGCGAGCAGCTTCAGCACCGCGCTCCGGGCCGGCGCGAAGACCCGAGGGGCGAGGTTGTTCTCAAGATAGAGTACGCCGGTCAGTTGGCCCTGGTTGAGCAACGGCACACAAAGAATGGAACGAGCATGGTGCTGACGGATGTAGGGGTCCGCGGAAAATGGATTCTGAGCCATGGCGTCGCCGAGAACCACGCTTTCGCTTGTGCGTAAGACATAATGAAGGAGCGATTCCGGCAACGTGCTCGCGGTGACGATCTCGTCACGCAGCTGCACCACGACCGTGTCGCCGCCGGTCGTGGCTTCCGCCGCAATCCGTGACTGACCGCCACGCGGCAGGATCAACAG
>NZ_JABEPH010000637.1:0-1691 GCF_013004495.1 Rhizobium sp. SEMIA 4085 | reverse complement strand
TTCCCCCCGGCCGGGGACCGCAACCGGGATCGCCATGCAGCGTTCGCCAGCCGAACCGTAGCCTGCGCCCATCAGCGCGTTGACGGCCTGGTCCAAGTCGGCATCCGGCATGATGATCATGTGGTTCTTGGCGCCGCCGAAGCACTGGGCACGCTTGCCGTTCATGGCGGCGGTGCCATAGACGTAACGGGCGATGGGCGTGGAACCGACGAAGGAGACGGCGCCGATATCCGGGTCCGTCAGGATCGCATCGACGGCGGCCTTGTCGCCGTTGACGACGTTCAGGATGCCGGCCGGAAGTCCCGCTTCGATCATCAGTTCGGCCAGACGCAGAGGAACGGACGGGTCGCGCTCGGAGGGCTTGAGGATGAAGGCGTTGCCGCAGGCGATTGCCGGCGCAAACATCCACATCGGGATCATGGCTGGGAAGTTGAATGGCGTGATGCCAGCGCCAATGCCAACGGCCTGGCGCAGGGAATACATGTCGATCGCCGGACCTGCGCCTTCGGTGAATTCGCCCTTTTGCAGATGCGGGATACCGCAGACGAACTCGCAGACTTCAAGACCGCGGACGATATCGCCCTTGGAGTCTTCGACGGTCTTGCCGTGCTCCCTGGAGAGCAGCTCGGCAAGCTCGTCCATATGCTTGTTCAAGAGTTCCACGAACTTGAAGAACACGCGGGCGCGGCGCTGCGGATTGGTTGCGGCCCACTTTTGCTGCGCCGCCTTGGCGTTTTCGACCGCGGCACGGATTTCCTCGAGGCTTGCGAGCGCCACCGTCGCCTGAACCTCACCGGTTGCCGGATTGTAGATGTTGCTGCTGCGGCCGCTTTTGCCCCCAACATGCTCGCCGCCAATGAAATGACCGATCTCACGCATGGATGTGCCTCCTCTTGATTTCCGTTGATAGCGCATAATCGCACTTCAATTTGCACAAATCAATGCAATGCTATAAGCAACCGTTGTGCAAAAATCGAAGCCAAAACGTATAAGCACTCCTCCGGCAGGCCTTCTCCAAGGCGCAACCCTGGACAGCCGCGCGCGAGGCCGAACGCAAGAGGAGGTCGTCCACCGATGAGCGGCAAACGTGTCGTGAGAATGGCGGAACTGGAGATAGACCCTGCGCAGCTCGATGCCTATCGTGCGCTCCTGGCTGAAGAAATCGAGGCGTCGGTCACGTCCGAACGAGGCGTGTTGACCCTATACGCGGTCTCGATCAAGGATCATCCGGAAAAAATCCGCATCTTCGAAGTCTATGCCAGCCAGGAGGACTACGAAGCGCACCTCCAGACGCCGCATTTCCTCAAGTACAAGTCGTCGACCGCCCGCATGGTCAGGTCGCTGTCACTCATTGATGTCGACCCCATCATTCTGCTCGCTAAGACCGGCGATCACTTGGTGAGGTAGGGTCGGGACTCGGGCAGCAAGGACTTAATGACATGAATTGGGACGACGTCCGCATCTTCCTCGCCGTAGCGAGAACCGGGCAGATCCTTGCCGCCTCCAAGCGGCTGGGACTTAACCACGCCACCCTCTCGCGGCGGGTGAAGCTGCGTCTTATAACAATCCCCGAGCCCCCCAGCCTCCTGAGCAACTCGTATGACCACTGTTGCCTCAAAAATAAAACGCATACGACTGAGCTTTTAAAACCGCCTACAGTGTCATACTGAGACGTACTAGACGTTAACGAA
>NZ_JABEPH010000636.1:0-1705 GCF_013004495.1 Rhizobium sp. SEMIA 4085 | reverse complement strand
CGAGGGCACTCAAGAAGGGCGACTTCGAGGCCCGCGCCGGAGAGGTACACGCCATCGTCGGCGAGAACGGCAGCGGCAAGAGCACGATGGCCAAGATCATGTCGGGCGTTTTGCACCCGGACGCAGGGAAGGTCACGATCCTGGGTGAAAAGGTTGCCTCGCCCGTCGACGCCAAACGGGTCGGCCTGACCACCATTTTCCAGGAAGTCCTGGTTGCCGACGAGGCCAGCGTGTTCGAGAACCTCTATGTCGGTCGTGACGGTGTCTTTCGTTCGCAGTTGACCGGCGATCGGCGGACCGAAGCGGCTGAAATCCTGGCGCGGCTCGTTGGAAAATCCGTAGACCTCGATCAACTGGCAGGCAGCCTGCCGCTCAGCATCAAACAGTGGATCGTCATCGCACGGGCTATTCTTCGCAGGCCGCAGGTGCTGATCCTCGACGAATCTTCGGCCGCGCTCGACCTCGACTCGACCCTCCGGCTCCACGCGGAAATCGACCGCCTTCGTGCCGAGGGCGCGACGATCCTCATCGTAACCCACCGGATCGCGGAACTCGTGCGTATCGCCGACCGTGCGACGATCCTGCGTGATGGGATAACTGTCGGTACGCTCGGAAAGGACGAGATTACCGAGGAAAACCTGCTGTCCATGATGACGCCGGCAGATCGGCGCGCCAGCGATGCGACAGAATACGCCTCCCGAAAGAAGGCGCTATTGGCCCCTCTCATACTAACCGCGACGGGTCTCGCCGCGCACAGGTCGGCGCGCCTATTCGATTTCGACCTTCCCAAGGGGAGCATCGTCGGCGTAGCCGGGCTTGATGGGCAGGGGCAGGACGCTTTTATCCGCGTCTTGGCCGGCATCATCCAGCCGTTCGGTGGCGAGGTGAAGGTCCGCTCGGTTGATACGGACAAGATGATCGCGCTGCAATCGCTCGACGATGCTGCCAAGCTCGGCGTTTCCTACGTCTCCGGGGATCGCAAGCGCGAGGGTATCTTCCCGCAACAAAGCATCTTCGAAAACCTCGCCATCGGTGTCTACAGGAAGACGCTCGGACCCCTGGGCGTGATCCGCAAGCCCACGCTGAAACCCATGTTTAAGCGCGAAGTGGATCGTCTGCGCATCAAGATCGGCAGCCCGTCGAACAGGATCACCTCACTGTCGGGCGGCAACCAGCAGAAGGTGCTTATCGGGCGCGCCTTCGCAAACGATCCCCAAGTCATCCTCCTGAATGACCCCGCCCGCGGTGTCGATCTCGGCACTAAGCGCGACCTCTACCGGGAGCTACGTCTGTTCGCTGACACAGGCGGCCGCGACATCTCCGTGTCGCGCGAGCTCGAGGAGATCATCGCGGTTGCCGCTCGCGCCGTCAGGGTCTTCGGGGGAACGTTGTTTCGATCCCTGACCGGCGAGGAAATCGCCGAGGCACCAATCCTCGCCGCTATGTTCGGGAAAGCCCGGGACGCTTCCGTTGATTTCGATCTGGAAAGGACCGCATGATGTCCGTAACCGCTTTCCGTCAAGTCACGCAGGACCGCTCGTTGTTCGTTCCGGCCGGGCTTTTCCTCGTCCTCCTTTGCGCTGTCGCCTTCCGGGGCCAGGGTCTGTTCACGAACAATGGTCTGGCCGGAGCCATTCTGGTTGCACCGCCGCTGATCCTGACCACGCGCGCGATAACACCGGCCGTCAGGGCGGGGGCCCGGGCG
>NZ_JABEPH010000635.1:0-1710 GCF_013004495.1 Rhizobium sp. SEMIA 4085 | reverse complement strand
ATAGGGGGGGGTTGGGGGCGGGGTGGGGTGCCGGGGCGCCCTTGCGGAGGGGCGCGGGCCGTCGGCCCGATTGCGCTTCCGGCGTGGGGGCAGGCGAGCGCCGGCGCCCGCCCGCGTTGCCCCGTGCGCAGCGTCGGCAGCACATTGTCGACCATGGCCTGGAACACCTGCGGCACGCCCGCCATGACGTAGACATTGCCGATGATGAAGCCGGGCGCAGTCGACACCGGATTGGCGATGTGTGCCGCACCGCGCGGCATGCGCGCCATACGCTTGCGCGCTTCGGTGAATTCCATCTCGCGGCGCTTGTACATGTCACCGAGCAGTGTCATGGCCGCTGCATCATAGTCGCAGCGAACGCCAAAAGCCTTCGAGACTGCGTCCGCGGTGATATCGTCATGCGTCGGGCCTATGCCGCCCGAGGTGAAGACGTAGTCGTATTTGCCGCGAAGGGCGTTCAGAGCCTCGACGATCGCGTCCTCGTCATCGGCGACGATCCGCACCTCTTTGAGATCGATGCCGGAAAGCTGAAGCATATCCGCCAGATGGCCAATGTTTTTGTCCTTGGTTCGGCCGGACAGAAGCTCATCGCCGATGGCGACCATGGCGGCGGTGATGACGGTGTCAGTGCTCATGAGAGATATCCGATGATGGGGCTTTGCTATAGGTAGCGCCGTTTTTCCGGCTTGCAAATGGCGGCACCCGGTCGCGGCAGAAGGCGAGGGAACGGTAAGTGAATTTAGGCTACATTACATTGAACGCCGAGTCCTGCGCAGGCAGGTTATGCTCAAGGAAGCGCTAATAGGACTTCGTCCGGACAACTATACAACCTGTGCCGCGAGCGAGTTCGTCATGGCAAAGGTCCTCGTTCTTTGCTATTCGGCGGCCTATGGCCAATCGAAACCATGGCATATGCCGTTGCGGAAGGCGCCAAGTCTGCGGGCGTCGAAGTCACTGTAAAGCGCGTTCCGGACCTGGTTCCCGAAGAGGTCGCAAAGTCCTTCAATTCAAATTCGATCAGAAAGCTTTGATCCCAACCGTCGCTTCCAGGGCGAGATGGCCGTTGATGAGATCAAGGGCAGCTCGCCCTTCGGAACGTCCACGATCACCGACGGCGATGGCTCGCGCCAGCCTTCAGCAATCGAGCTGGAATCCGCGAAATACCAGGCCGCGCACGTCGCAAGGGTCGCGGCGAAGCTCGGGTAAGACGCTTTTCGATCAAATGGTAGAGGTGCGACTCATCGCCGCGCCGTTGCTTGGCCGCAAGTGGGGCTTTCGTGCAATTCCTGTTGATTTTGACCGAAGCAGCTTCACGCGGCGCCAAAGTCGGCCGCTACCCGTGAAACTGCAGCGCTATGACCAGCAACATGGTCCCGGCAAGCATGCTCCCGAACAAACACGCAGCGGCTGTTTTGTAAAACTTGAGACGCCGCGCCCTTTCTCCACTCCAATCGTAAACCATCGTCTTACTCCCACAAGACAAGCTTACACGCACCGTGGCACAGTAATTCGTGCATCCGCAAAGGCGCCTTCGAGCCCTGCCACCTTTCAGATGCCGGCATAAAATCATATTTATTGGGATTGATAAAGATGGTGGGGCGAGACCAGTGGGCGCATAGTACTTTCCGCGGCGGATGTACTGACCTGCGATGTCGTCCTATGTGCCAATAGGACCGGAGATTTTGATGCGCGCTGTTATCGCTTCCCTGC
>NZ_JABEPH010000634.1:0-1712 GCF_013004495.1 Rhizobium sp. SEMIA 4085 | reverse complement strand
ACCAGCCGCAGATATTGCGGATAGGTGAGGCCGTGCGCGTCGAGCAACGGCTTGTAGACGCGGTTCATCGCGTGGCTTGCCGTATACATGGCGAAGCAGATGAAATTGTCGAGTTCTGGTTGCGCCTGCATGGCATGTCTCCGGAAATACATCAATTTAATCGTGCGATAAATAATAGCAAGCGATTTTAGTGCATGGCAGCAATGCGTCATTTTTAATTGCGCAATAAACAATCGTGCGCGATATAAAATCCATTCGCAACGAACAGCAAACTGAGAGGACAAGACAATGTCGACCATCAAGACCGCACTTTCCACAGCCGTGATCCTGGCCGCCTCGGCCCTTGGCGCCGCTGCCGATCCCGTGCTGGAGCCGGCCACGCAGAAATTCATCGATGCACTTGCCGGCAGCAAGCCGATCTATACCTTCTCTCCGGCTGAGGCCCGCAATATTCTCGCCGGCGCGCAGAAGGGCGAGGTGAAGAAGCCCGCAGTCCATGAAGAAAACAGGACGGTCAAGGCCGGCCCGACGGGCAGCATCAAGCTCCGGATCATCCGCCCTGAAAATGCCAAGGGCGCGCTGCCGGTCGTTATGTATTTCCACGGCGGCGGCTGGGTGCTGGGCGATGCCGATACGCATGACCGCCTCGTCCGTGAGATTGCCAATGGCGCCAATGCTGCGGTCGTTTTCGTCGACTACGAGCGTTCGCCCGAGGCGCGCTATCCGATCGCCATCGAGCAGGCCTATGCCGCAACGAAGTATGTCGTGGAGCATGCCAACGAGTTCAAGGTCGATGCGAGCCGCGTAGCCGTTGCCGGTGACAGCGTCGGCGGCAACATGACGGCGGCCGTCACCCTGCTTGCCAAGGAGCGCGGCGGCCCGGCCCTCAAGCAACAGGTACTGTTCTACCCGGTCACCGACGCGAATTTTGAGACCCGCTCATACAATCAATTCGCCAACGGCCCGTGGCTCACCAAGGAAGCGATGAAGTGGTTCTGGAACGCTTATCTGCCGGACGAAGCCAAGCGCAAGGACCCGACGGCAACACCGCTCAACGCTTCGCTGGAACAGCTGAACGGCCTGCCGCCGGCACTGATCGTCACCGATGAGAACGACGTGCTGCGCGACGAAGGCGAGGCCTATGGCCGCAAGCTTTCGCAGGCCGGCGTGAAGGTCACCTCGGTCCGCTACAACGGCACGATCCACGACTTCGTGCTCTTGAACGCCATCAGCGAAACCCCGGCCGTCCGCAGCGCCATCACGCTTGCCAGCGACACGCTGCGCAGTGCCCTGCACAAGTGAAAAATCAGGTTCCGGATTTCATCGGGCCGGCGGCATCGCCGGCCTTTCTGCTTTTGGGCAGGGTCTTGGCATATTGCCAGGCCTTCTTCCATTTCGGCGTAATGACGCCGTTGGCGGCGCGGATATTGTTGATGAACTGCTGCGTTGCCGCTTCCCAGGAATATTGCAGGGCAAGATCCCGTGCCTTCTCGCGCGAGGCGGACAATGCGCCGAGGCACGCCACCTTTAGGTCTGCGTGCAGTGCGCCGACCTCGCCATCCTCGCCGATGATGTCGAGGGGGCCGGTGACGGGAAAAGCGGCAACGGGAACGCCGCAGGCGAGCGCTTCCAGGATCGTGTTGCCGAAGGTATCGGTCAGCGACGGGAAGACGAAGACATCGGCCTGTGCATAGATCCCGGGAAGCTCGCCA
>NZ_JABEPH010000062.1:0-21166 GCF_013004495.1 Rhizobium sp. SEMIA 4085 | reverse complement strand
CCTCCGGACGCTCCCACCGGTCCGCCCTCCATTCATCATCCACCCCACGTCCCCCAGCCGTTCCGCCACCCTTCTACCCACCCTCCACCCTCGCCCTCCCCAAAACGCTGTGCCCCATAGAACTTGATTCCGCGCGCAGCGTCAACTTACCTCCTAACATACTATCGATTAGAAGCTGCTGCAACTGCTTTCACCCCGCCGCTTGCTTTGATCTGCGGTCAACCGACATTGTTTTTCCGGGCAACGAAGTCTGCAAGATGCGGCACGTAGTCCTCCGGACCGTTGCCGCCGCCTGCAACTGCCGCGGCATAGGAGTTCTTCACCGCACTTGCAAGCGGCGTGGCAACCGTCGCGTCATTTGCCATGGATTCCAGATATTTCAGATCCTTATACGCATTCGAAAGCGTGAAGCGATGCGCATTTCGGTTACCTTCCAGAGCATAACCCATGAAGGTCTGGTAAAATCCGCTGTCCATGCGCCCGCCCCGGATGACACTGTCGAAGCGTTCCACGGAAATTCCGACCTTCCGGGAGAGTGCCAGAGCCTCGGCAAAGAGAGCTCCCATGCCCAAAGAAATGAAATTGTTGAGCAGCTTCATGCGATGACCGTCGGCCACCCCGCCGATATGGACGATCTTCGCCGCCCAGGTCGATATCACCGGCTGGATCCGCTGGAATGTCGCATCATCGGCACCCACCATGCAGTCCAAGGTGCCCTCCCACGCCTCCTTCGGCGTCCGGCTAAGGGGTGCGTCGGCAAAATAGACTTTCTGCGCCGCAAGCGTTTCAGCAAGACGAATTGTCACCGTTGGATCCCCGGTCGAGCAGTCGACAATCACCGTTTCCGGGGCAAGGGCCGGCCGCATTTCCTCGATAACGGAGGACACTTCCTTCGAGCTTGTGAGGCACAGAAAGATCATGCTCGAATTTTTTGCAAGCTCCGCAAGCGAATGGGCCTCGCGGGCGCCGCGGCCGAGCAGGTCTTCGACCGGTTTACGATTGCGGTGCGCGATCACCGTCAGCGGGAAGCCTTTTTCGACGATGTTCCTCGCAATGCCGTGTCCCATCAGTCCAACACCGACAAATCCGACTCTTTCCTCGATTTCAGCCATTTTTTCTCTCCCGTCCAATCGTATTGAAGTTGCGCCGCCGACGCGGCCTAAGGAAGGTTGAAGCGTTTGCGCAAGTCATCGACCTGTTCGGCGGTCAGCATCCTTTTGGCGTGATGCTGCAGCATGAGAAAAAGCTTTGCAGTCTCTTCAAGCTCCTCGGCGGCGAACTGGGCGCTTGCAAGCGTCGTCCCGGCGACGACCGGCCCATGATTGGCAAGTAGCATCGCGTGATGACGCCCGGCCAGCGACCGCACCGCGTCTGCAAGCGCCATGTCCCCAGGCGCGAAATAGGGGACAAGCGGCAAGCGTCCGACACGCATGACGTAATAGGCGGTCAAGGGCGGCAGGACATCCTCAGGATCGATATCGCGCAAAATGCTGACGGCTGTTGCATGGCTCGAATGGAGGTGGACGACGGCGCCGGCATCACCGCGCTCGCCATACATCGAAAAATGCAGAAATGCTTCCTTGGTCGGCGCGTCGCCGGACACGAGTTTGCCCGAGGCGTCGAAGAGGGAAAGGCGGGCCGGGTCAAGAGACCCCATCGAGGCATTGGTCGGGGTCATCAGCCAACCGCCGTCGGAAAGACGAACCGAAATATTGCCGGTCGAGCCGGAGGTCAGCCCGCGCTCGAACAGCGACTGCCCCGTACGGCATATCTCTTCACGCAGGCGGTTAATCTCGTGCATCCGACCCCTCCGGATCAAGCTGCGCCCAGGCTTTCAGGAAGAAATCCGGAGCGCCGAAATTGCCGGATTTCAAAGCCAGCACAATGTCCGGACCGCTTAGGCTGCGGGTCCATGGCACGCCTGGATCGATTTCAGGGCCGATCGAAAGCGTCTTGACGCCGAGCGCATTGATCACCGCGCCTGAAGTTTCTCCGCCGGCAATGAGAAAACGGGTAAAACCCTTCTGCTTCAGTCGCTCGGCAACCTCGGCCAGCGTCTGTTCGACAAGCGCTCCGGACTCGTGCCGTCCCATAGCCGCCTGGATGCTTTGAAGCTCCTGCGGACTGGCGCTGGAATAAACGAGCGGCAGACGGTCCTTGTCTTGCGAAATCCCCCAGTCTGCGATTTCAGCCGCGCTCTGGCTTCCATCGGCAACCGCCGAAATATCAAGCCTCAGAAGCGCTGAAGCGTCATTGCGGGCAACCTCGATCTGGACACGGGTTGCAGCCGAGCAAGATCCGGCAAGGACGACCCGGCGCCCTACCGGCGCCATCATGCGGGTCATGGCTTTGCGGACCGGCAATTTATTGCGTTTCCTGAAATTTTCGGGCAACCCCATGGCAATGCCGGAGCCGCCGGTGACAAGCTTCATGCCGTCGCAGGCCGCCCCGATAGCGTGCAGATCGGCATCCGACAACGTATCGACAACGAGGATGCGCTTTCCTGCCGCCTGCTGCTGCGCAAAAGCCGCCCGGATGGCGTCTTCGCCCCTGGCGATCACCGGCCAATCGATAAGACCGACCGGCCGTCTTGTCTGCCGTTGCAGGACGCGCACGAGATCGGGATCGTGCATCGGCGTTAAGGGATGGTCCTTCAGAGAACTTTCCGACAGGAGCCGATCGCCGACAAAAAGATGCCCCTTATAGACGGTGCGGCCGGCTGCAGGAAAGGATGGACAGGCAATCGTCAGTTCGCCTCCCGTCAGATCCTGAAGCGCGTCGGCGACCGGCCCGATATTGCCGTCATCGGTGGAATCGAACGTCGAGCAATATTTGAACAGCAGCTGCTCTGCGCCGGCGGCAAGCAGCTTGCCGGCCGCCGCCCTCGATGCCCTGACGGCTTCTTCTGCAGGGATCGTTCTCGATTTGAGTGCGACGACCACCGCATCCGCATCGCCAAAATCAGCCCCCTCCTCCGGCACGCCGATCACTTGCAGGGTCTTCATGCCTTCACGCGACAGCATGAGGCAAAGATCGGTTGCTCCGGTGATGTCGTCGGCTACTGCACCGATTAACACATCATTTCTCCTGCCTGTTTGCGTTGAATGCCCGTCTGACGAAGTGTCAAACTCCCCGATGAGAAATAGAACTTGCAATCCATTCCGTCGATAAGCTAACCATAGAGTGGCAGCGCTGTCATTAGTTTTTCGCGGGTCACAATTCAAGCCAATTCCGCGCCGAATGGATGCAACAATGGATTTCGAACATGAGCGAAGCGGTTAACCTGAGGGTCTGCGTCATCGGTCTCGGATCGATGGGCTTTGGCGTCGCGACATCACTGCTGAAAAAAGGCTTTAAGACCTGCGGCTACGACATCAGCGCCGAGACGACCGCACGCTTCGTCGCGGCAGGCGGCAAAGGGGCTGTAAGTCCGGCCGAAGCAGCTGCCGGCGCCGATGTCGTCGTGACCGTGGTCGTCAATGGCGCCCAGACAGAACAGGTTCTATTTGGCAAGGGCGGTGCAGCGCAGAGCATGTCGAAGGGCGGCACGATCCTTTCCTTTGCAACGATGCCACCGCAGATGGCCGAAGAACTGGCGCAGCGCGCTGGCGCGCTTGGGCTGAACTATATTGACGGGCCCATCAGCGGCGGCGCAAAGCGCGCCGCTGATGGGGAACTCACGATAATGGCATCGGGACCACCCGAAGCTTTCAACCATGTGCGCCCCGTGCTCGATGCGATCGCCATGACGGTCTACGAACTCGGTGACCGGGCCGGCATCGGATCATCCTTCAAGATCGTCAACCAGCTCCTTGCCGGCGTTCATATCGCCGCCGCCTGTGAAGCGATCACCTTTGCCAAGGCGCTCGGCCTTGATATCGACAAGGTCTATGAGGTCATCACAGCGTCGGCGGGAAATTCCTGGATGTTCGAAAACCGCGTTCCACACATCCTTCACGGTGATTATTCCCCCCAGAGCGCCGTCGATATTTTCACGAAGGACCTTGGCATCGTGTCAGACCTTGGGCGCGGGATGACGTTTCCGCTGCCGATCACGTCCACGGCACTTCAGATGTTCATCATGACGGCTGCAGCCGGCATGGGCCGGGACGATGATGCCTCCGTCGCAAGGCTGATCGCAAAGGTGACGGGCATTGAGCTTCCCGGCCAGCCGGAGGCTGCGTGATGCCGCAATTTGCCGCAAATCTTACGATGATGTTCAGCGAGGTGGCATTTTTGGAACGGTTTGCGGCAGCCGCAATGGTCGGCTTTTCCGCCGTCGAGTTCCTGTTTCCCTATGACCACCCGCCGGAGGTCATCGGCGAGCGCCTGCGGGAAAACGGACTGACAGTCGCCCTCTTCAATTTGCCGCCGGGAAACTGGCAGGCCGGCGAACGCGGCCTTGCTGCGCTCGATGGCCGGCAGAGCGAATTTCGAACCTCGGTGGATACCGCCTTGCGATACGCCCGAAGCGCAGGCGCCCGCACGCTGCATGTCATGAGCGGTCTGGCCTCGCGCAGGGATCCGGCCGCGATTGCGGTTTACCGAGACTCTCTGGCATTCGCCTGCGATCGGGCAGGCGAATGCGGCATCGACATCGTCATCGAGCCGATCAACCCACGCGACATGCCGGGATATTTTCTCAACAACTTCGACTTTGCCGCCGACATTATCAGTGCATTGAAGAGGCCAAACCTGAAGCTGCAATTCGACATCTATCATCGTCAGATCATTCACGGCGACGTGCTCACGGGACTGCGGCGGCTGATGCCGCTCATCGGCCACGTACAGATTGCTTCGGTGCCGCTGCGCAACGAGCCCGCAACCGGCGAGCTTGACGATTTCCGTCTTCTCACAGAGCTGGATGTTCTTGGCTATAAAGGCTTCGTGGGCTGCGAGTATCGTCCTGCAGGCAAGACTGTGGCAGGCCTTAGCTGGCTTGATGCGTTTGCAAGCCGCTGAGTACAAGCGCTGCGGCAACGATCGTGTGGGTCTCGTTGAGCCGGCCCTTGATGTGTGGGCCGGTGAATGTCTGGAGATGATGCCGCCTGCGGGCTGAAGCAGGAGGACGTAATGCAGCAAAAACAGCGTCTGCCGGCAAGGAAAAGCAAGGTGACCGTCAGGGACATCGCCCTTCGCGCCGGCGTGGGCGAATCGACGGTCTCGCGGATCATGCGCAACAAGGGGCCGGTCGCAGAGGAAACGCGCCGGCGGGTGATGGAGGCCGTTCGGGCGACGGGTTATGTCCCCAACCGGATTGCCGGTTCACTTGCCTCGCTCGATTCCCATCTGGTAGGCGTCGTCGTTCCCTCACTGTCCAACATCGTCTTTCCCGAAGTTCTGCAAGGCGTCCATGCCGCTTTGCGCGCCAGCGACTATCAGCCCGTCATCAGCATGACGGGCTACGACATTGATCTGGAGGAAACGATCGTTCGCGGACTGCTGTCATGGAAGCCCGCAGCCATCCTGATTGCCGGCTTCGATCATACCCCAGCAACCCAGCGCATGCTTTCTGAAAGCGGCATCCGCATTGTCGAGATGATGGACATCGATTCGACGCCGATCGACATCGCCGTCGGCATGTCGCATCGGCGTGCCGGCTACGCAACCGGCCAATACCTCATCGAGCGCGGATACCGCCAGTTCGGATATGTCGGTCATGACTGGGACGCCGACAGGCGGGCCAGGCTGCGCTACGACGGGATTTGTGACGCATTGCGCGACGCGGGATTACGAATTTCCGCCCACGCGATCGCCGATGCGCCGAGTTCCGTCGGTGTCGGCCGGGAGATGACGGCACGTCTTTTCGCCGAGCCGGTGAAGCTCGATGTGATCATCTATTCCAACGACGACATGGCGGTCGGGGGAGTCTTTCAGTGCCTTGGTGCCGGCGTGCGCATGCCCGATGATCTCGCCATTTTTGGCTTCAATGGCCTGGATATTGGCCGCGAACTGCCCCAGCCCCTTGCAACCGTGCGCTCCAACCGGTTCCTGATTGGACGCACATCAGTGGAAAAGGCCTTTGAAACGCCGGAGCGGCCGCAAACGAAAACCATCGTCGATACAGGCTTCGAGATTTTTCCAGGCGCCACGGCTTAAGGCGGTGAAGCGCACCATGTTCTTCAATAGGTGGCACGCCCGCCCGACAGGTCGAATGTCGAGGCTGTGGTAAAGCTGTTTTCCTTAGACACCAGCCAGGCGACCATGGACGCTGCCTCCTCGACCTTCAAAAAGCGGCCGCGCGGGATGCGCGAGCGCATGTATTCGATGAACTCCGGCGTCAGCTGTTCCAGAATCCGCGTCTGAGCGGTTGCCGGTGTAATGCAATTGACGGCGATGTCGTAGCCGGCAAGCTCCTTGCCCAGCGATTTGGTAAGCCCGATGACGCCTGCCTTCGAGGCGGAATAGGCTGCAGCGTTCGGATTGCCCTCCTTGCCTGCGATCGAGGCGATATTGACGATGCGGCCGTAGTTGCGCGCCTTCATGTCCGGGACCACTGCGCGGTTGACATAGAAGGTGCCGGTGAGATTGATCGCGATGATCTTCGTCCACATGGCAATGTCATAGGTGTCAACCGGCGCTGCATCTCCGGCGATGCCGGCGGAATTGACGACGATCGAAACCGGTGGGCCATCGGCGGTAGTGGCGGCATAGGCAGCCTCGCCCTCGTCCCAGCGTGAGATATCGGCGACGGCGCTCCGAGTTCCTGCGCCAAGCGCAGCCCCCGCCTTTTTGAGCAACGGCCCATCCATGTCCAAAAGTGTGACCGCCGCACCGGAGGCAATGAGACGGCTGGCGATTGCAAAACCAATGCCCTGTGCCCCCCCTGTGACGATCGCATGCTGTCCTTCCAGATCAATCCTGTTCATCCGCCCCTCTCTCTCACGAACGCTGACAGTCAAATTTCGTCATTCCTTCACAGCGCCGGTCATCGACGAGACATAGTAGTCGACGAAGAATGAATAGAGGATCACGACGGGCAACGAGCCGAACAAAGCCCCGGCCATCAGCGATCCCCATTCGAACACGTCGCCGCGCACCAGCTCGGTCAAAACACCGACAGGAATGGTCTTGTTTTCCGACGACTGAATGAATGTGAGCGCATAGATGAACTCGTTCCACGAGAGCGTGAAGGCGAAAATGCCGGCTGATATCAACCCGGGCACGGCAAGCGGCAGGATGATCTTCACTAGGATCTGCCAGCGGTTGGCGCCGTCGACCAAGGCACTTTCCTCGAGCTCGAAAGGGATCGACCGGAAATAGCCCATCAGCAACCAGGTGCAGAACGGGATGAGGAAGGTCGGATAGGTAAAGATCAGCGCCAGCCTGGAATCATAGATGCCGAGCTTGAAGACGATGAAGGCCAGCGGGATGAAGAGGATCGATGGCGGCACGAGATAGGCGAGAAAAATAAGGAGCCCGACCGGGCGCGATCCGGTAAAGCGCACGCGCTCGATTGCGTAAGCGCCGAAAACGGATGCTGCAAGCGACAGCACCGTCGATCCGACCGCAACCAGCATCGTGTTCCAGAGCCAGCCCGGATAGGAGGTTTCAAGGAACAGATATTTAATGTGGTCCAGCGTCGGCTCGACCACCCAGAAGGGGCTGTAGTTGTTGTAATCGGTCAGCTGCGAGTTCGGTTTGACGGCGGTGATCGCCATCCAATAGAACGGAAAGAGCAGAACGAAGACGAATACCGCCATCGGCAGATAGAGCATGACGATGCGCCGTGGCAGGCGATTGAGATAAGTCATCCCCTGGACGTTGTCGGTCAGAACCTGATCGGTAGTGTTGGCGTTCATGATTGTCTCCCGGCCGTTAATCCTGGCCGCCCTGTTGCCATTTGCGGCGCTGCAGACCGAAGAAGCTGAACATGATGGCGGCAAGCAGGAAGGGGATCATCGCGACCGCAATGGCAGCCCCCTCGCCCAGCTGGCCGCCCGGAATGCCGCGCTGGAAGGACAGCGTCGCCATCAGGTGCGTCGCATTGACCGGCCCGCCTTTGGTCAGCACATAGATCAGCTGGAAATCGGTAAAGGTAAAAAGCACCGAAAACGTCATCACGACGGCGATGATCGGCGTCAGCATCGGCAGCGTCACATAGCGGAACCGCTGCCAGCTGGTTGCACCGTCGAGCGAGGCGGCTTCCTGGAGCGAGGCGGGAATGGTCTGCAGGCCGGCGAGCAGCGAGATGGCGACGAACGGTATACCACGCCAGACATTGGCGATAATCACCGAGATCCGCGCATTGGTGGGATCGCCGAGAAAATTGATCGGTCCGTCAATCAGCCCCATCTGCATCAGCGACCAGGAAAGGATCGAGAATTGGGAATCGTAGATCCACCAGAAGGCCAGCCCCGACAGCACCGTTGGAACGACCCATGGAAGCAGGACGATAGCGCGGAAGAACGACTTGAACGGCAGATGCTGATTGAGAAGCAGCGCCAGCCAGAGGCCAAGCACGAATTTTAAGACGGAGGCAACGAACGTATAAAGCAGGGTGTTGAAGACCGAGAGCCAGAAAACGGAATCGCTGGCAAGGAACTGATAGTTCTCAAGGCCGATGAAGATACCGTCGCGACCGATCCGGGTGTCGGTGAAGCCGAGCCAGACACCCAGGCCGAGCGGGTAGGTGAGGAAACATACGAGAAAGATGGCCGCCGGCAGCATGAACAAGAAGCCGAGCATGTTGTTGTTCTGCATGAGCGATGCGACCCGGCCGCGCGTCGTATCCCCGGATGTCACGGTCGACATGATTCTATCTCCTGATGGACAATCGCAGCATGCCGTCGCCGGCATGCCGCAGACCTTTAAGCGGGCTTAAACCCGGTAGTAGCGGTTTGCCCGGCGCTCTGCTTCTTTCATCGCGTCTTCCGGCGTCATCTGGCCGGTTACGGCAGCGGCGAACATGTCGACGAGCACATAGTCGGCCATAGTGCCTGCCGAAGCATAGCCGAGGGGGCCCGCATAACCGTTCGGCCGCAGCGTCTCCGAAGCACGCGCATAGGGCGCATGGATCGGATCGGACGTCCAGACGGGATTGTCGGAAAAGGCCTTCAGCGGCTGGCAGCAATAGGCGCTGGAACCTGTAATCCAAGCATTCATCTGGTCGGCTTCCATCATGAACTTGATGTAGGCTTTGGCGGCTTCCGGGTACTCGGTATGGCTGAAGAGAAGCAGCGAGCTCGTCTGGTGCAGCTCGACGCTCTTGCCGACCGGACCAATCGGGAAGTTCGTGGTTCTCATGTCTGCGGCGATTTCAGCAAGCTTTGGATCTTTTTTCGCCGCATAATAGACCGACACGCCGTTTGCGATCAGCGAAACTTGCCCGGCGAGGAATGCCCGGTTGTTGTTGATGTCCTGCCAGCTTTCCGTGCCCGGGATGAAGGTTGCATAGAGTTCCTTCGCATAGTTGATGGCAGCCAGCGTTTCGGGGCTGTTGATGGTCACCTTGCCGCTCTCGTCCACCATCTTGCCGCCATGACTCCAAAGCAGCCAATGGGCATAGTTGTTGCCGTCGCCGACCGCCTTGCCATGCGGGAAGCCGGCAGGCGTGCCCTTGGCCTTCATTGCCTTGCAAAGTTCAAGAAAGCCTGCCGTATCCTTCGGGAATTCGCTGAAGCCGGCCGCCTTCACATGACTGTCGCGGTAGACGACAGCATTACCGATCGCCGTGAGCGGCATAGCGATGAACTTGTCGTCGCGGGTTGCATAGCCGCGGACACCATCATACCAGCCGCCGTACTTGTTGCCGAGATAAGTCGCAAGTTCGGTCAGGTCGACGAGTTTGTCGGGATACTGATGGGCGTCGTCGAACCAGCACATCACCATGTCTGGACCGGAGCCGACATTGGCGGCAACGGCAGCCTTCGGACGGATATCTTCCCAGCTTTCCTTGTCGACGCGAACGTCGACGCCGGTCGCCTCGGTGAACTTCTTGGTGTTGGCAAGCCAGGCATCTTCGTCTCCCTTGACGAAGGGCGTCCAGCGAAGAAGCCTGAGGCTTGCGCCCTCCTCCGGCTTGTAGCTCGGTTCGGCCTGGGCGAAAGACGGTCGGATCCCGAATGGCGAAAGGCCCGCGATACCGGCCGCGGCCGCCGACGCGGCAAGAAAATCACGTCTTTTGATTGTCATAATACTCCTCCTTGAAAAGCGGGAGCGAATTCTCCGGCGTTCACCTTCCCGCTTGGCGAACGACGGCCATCGCATCGGCGGATGAGCAGGGAAGGCTCCTCTTCTTTCCTGCCTCCACTGAAGCGTTATCAGGCACTCAGTCTCTGCCCGCTTTCGGCATCGAAGAGATGCACATGCGGCGCGTCGATCGAGATGCGCAGCGTCTCGCCGGGACGCGCGTTGACGCGTTCGCGGAAGACGCAACTGACATCAGCGCCCCCGAACCTCACGATCAGCTGCGTTTCGTAGCCGGTCGGCTCGATGACGACGATCTCAGCCGGCAGACCATTGGCATCGAGCAGGATATATTCCGGGCGCAACCCATAGATCAGATCGCGTCCCTTTGCCCCGGCAGGCGGATTTGCAACCGGCAGGGCCGTTCCGTCCGACGCAATGAACTGGTTGGCGTTGTCCGGATTGAGACGTCCCTTGAACATGTTCATCGCCGGCGAGCCGATGAAGCCTGCGACAAAGAGGTTCGCCGGATTGTCGTAGAGATCGAGCGGCGCGCCAACCTGTTCCACGACGCCGTCATGCATGACGACGATCTTGTCGGCCATCGTCATCGCCTCGATCTGATCGTGGGTGACATAGACGGTGGTGGTGCTAAGGCGCTGGTGAAGTTCCTTGATCTCGGCGCGCATGGCAACGCGGAGTTTGGCGTCGAGGTTGGAGAGCGGTTCGTCGAAGAGGAACACCTGCGGATCGCGAACGATCGCCCGGCCCATGGCGACGCGCTGCCGCTGGCCGCCGGAAAGCTGGCGTGGATAGCGGTCGAGAAGTTTGGTGAGGCCGAGAATGCCTGCGGCCTTGTCCACGCGTTGGTCCATGTCCGCCTTCGGCGCACGTTTGAGCATCAGCGAAAACGCCATGTTCTGGGCGACCGTCATGTGCGGATAGAGCGCATAGTTCTGAAAGACCATGGCGATGTCGCGTTCTCCAGGCGCGAGCCCGTTGACGACGCGGCCGCCGATGCGGATTTCCCCGGCGGATATGTTTTCGAGCCCGGCGAGCATTCTCAAAAGCGTGGATTTTCCGCATCCGGACGGCCCGACCAGGATCACGAACTCCCCATCGGCAATCTCGATGTTCACACCCTTGATGACGGGGAAAGCCCCGAATGATTTCCTGACATCGACAAATTCGACAGCTGCCATAAAAGTCCCTCCCAGACCAGGTCTTCGCCTTCGGCCTTCATCTGCCCGGCCATCCCTCCTCCAGGATAACACCGCCAGGGCGCAGGCCAATTCAACTTCGTTGTGCCTATCCCCTTCCCACGAGGGGCATCTTTGTCGCCATCACAGTCATAGTCAGCACGTTTGCCTCCAACGGCAGGCTTGCCATATAGACGACGGCGCGGGCGATATGCTCGGACGGGATCGTCGGCTCGCTCGCAATCTCTCCATTCGCCTGCAACACTCCCGAGCTCATCTTCGACGTCATGTCCGTTGCGGCATTGCCGATGTCGATCTGACCGCAGGCGATATCGTATGGCCGTCCGTCGAGTGCGGCCGATTTCGTCAGGCCGGTGATCGCATGCTTTGTCGCCGTATAAGGAGCGGAATTCGGCCTCGGCGTCGTGGCGGAAATTGATCCGTTGTTGATGATGCGGCCGCCGCGCGGCTCCTGCGATTTCATCAACCTGAAAGCCTGCTGGGTGCATAGAAAGGCGCCGGTGAGGTTGGCCGCAACCACCCCGCTCCACTGATCGAAGCTGACGTCCTCCAGCGGGATCGCCGGAATATTGCTGCCGGCATTGTTGACGAGAAGGTCGAGCCTGCCGAACTCGCCTTTGATCTGACCAAAAAGGTCTGCCACCTGCTCGGCAAGGCTGATATCGCAAGTCATCGCCCGGACCGTCCCGCCGGTTTCGGCGCCAAGCTCGGCGGCGGCTTTTTCCAGAACATCGCTCCGGCGGCCGGTAATGACCACGATATAGCCTTCAGCGCTCAAGGCGCCGGCAATGCTGCGGCCGATGCCGGTGCCTCCGCCGGTGACGAGCGCGATCTTGCCTTTCTGCAGGCTTGCGGATTGCGGCATCTTAGATTTTACCCCCAAGTTCGTCGTCTATGTGGATCTTGATGATCTCGTCGAAATTGGCTTCGGCCTTGAAACCGAGCGCGGTGGCGCGCTGCGCATCGAAATCCGTCGCCCAGCCGGAAACAATCGAACGAATGGCGGGGTCGGCCTCGCGGCGGATGAGCTTGACTGCCTTGTCGCCGGCAACGCGGCGCAGCGCCTCGATCTCTTCGCCGACGAGCGCGGAAAGACCCGGCATGGTCAGATTGCGGCGCGGCCCGATCGTGCTGGTGTCAATCCGCGCGGCATGGACGAAGAAACCGACCGCCGAACGGGGGCTTGCAAACCAGTGCCGGACGTTCTCGTCGACGGGGAGCAAGGCCTCCTGACCGACCAGCGGCTCGCGCAGGATATTGGAAAAAAAGCCGGAGGCCGCCTTGTTGGGTTTGCCGGGGCGAATGCAGATCGTCGGGAGGCGGATGCCGATGCCGTCGAAAATGCCACGCCGTGAATAATCTGCCAACAGCAGCTCGCAGATTGCCTTCTGCGTACCGTAGCTCGTCAGCGGCGTCGTGAAGAAATCATCTCTGATCTTCTCCGGGAAAGGCTGGCCGAAGACGGCGATGGATGACGCAAAGATCAGGCGCGGGGTGTAAGGCTCTTTGTGGCCTTCGAACCGGATCGCCTCAAAGAGCGAGCGCGTGCCGTCGAGATTGACGCGGTAGCCTTTTTCGAAATCCGCCTCGGCCTCGCCGGACACGATCGCCGCGAGATGGAAGATCAGATCCGGTCGCAAGGAGGCAAGCGTGGCTGCAGCGCTGGCATCCGACAGATCAAGCGCCAACGCGTTAGAAACGGAGGCAAATGCGGCAGGCACCGGCGGTGCAACGACATCGACGAGCGTGAGCCTGTCGATGCTGCGGCCGAGCGCTTCGGCGTCGGAGCCGAGCTTTTCCACCAGTTTGCGTCCGATCATGCCGGCTGCGCCGATAACCATCACATGCATCTCAGGCAAATCTCCTCATGCTGTTCGGCTCACGCCGGACCGCCGGCGCTCAAAAGAGCCCTGGTCGTTTCGTAAATGCGCGTCAGATGATGGCGAAATGCGGCGATCACGGCGTCCCGGTCATGCCGCTCAAGAGCCTCGGCAATAGCAACGTGATCGGCGTAGCTGGCCTTGATGGCGCCCGGCTTGGACATGGCGTTGCGTCGGTAGTCCATCATGTAGGTGTATAGATCGGTGACGAAGTCGGCGAGCAGCGGATTTCCGCAGGCGCGATAGATTGCGACGTGGAATTCACGGTCACAGATGAGAAAGCGCATTGCATCGTCTCCACCCAGACGCTGCGCTTCGATGAGGCCCTGCAGCTTTGTCAGTGTTTCTGCGTCTATCCTGTCGGCGGCATCGCCGACGACCTTGAGTTCGATATGCAGGCGCGCCGCATGGACCGATTCCAAATCGTAGCTGTCAATGGCGTTTGGGGATGCGATGGTGACGGTGATGTGGCTGAGATCGACCTTGCCGACGCGACTGCGGCTGCCATGTGAGACTTCGATGATGCCTTGGGCGGCAAGCATCTGGATTGCGCCGCGCACAGTTTCCCGGCTAACATGAAGAACATTGGCAAGCTCGCGCTCACCCGGCAGCTCGTCGCCCGGCCGAAGCATGTTCGTGGCAATCAGGACCATCAGCTTTTCAGCAATGACGTCGCGCGCCGTCTGGCGGGCGAGACTTCGCCCGACATTCGGTACCTGCGTCAAGATCGGGCTCTCGTCCATTCCCCGTCACTCACTGATCCACTGGTTGGTCCACCAGATCAGTTGAGTAAAGGTTACGGCAGGACAGCCGTCAAGAGAAATTCGTCGCTGCATTGCAGCAACGGGGCGCGCGCCGCTCAAGGCGCGCATCCGGGTCCGGTCCGAAAACCGGGTGGCGCCACCCGGTTTTCCGCCCCATCGCGCGGCCGCTTAGTGAAGGCCGCTCGACTGCGAATGGTGGCCTCCCTGGCGCGATATGCCCGCAAGAGCTGCGCCGGCCGACGCTTTTTCGGCGACAGTCGCCAGATCTCCAAGCGACAATATGCCGACCAGCCGCTTGTCCCGATTAACCACCGGAATGCGCCTGATCTGTTGATCGGCAAGGTTCTTGCAGACTTCGTCGGTGTCCTGATCATCAAAGCAGTATCTGACTTCGGACGTCATGATATCGCCGACCTTCGCCTCAGGTCCCTGCCCCTGGGCAATGGCGCGAACCGCGATGTCGCGATCCGTCAGCATGCCAACGAGCCGGTCATTATCCTCGACCGGCACGACGCCGGCGTCGAGTTCGGCCATGATCCTTGCCGCGTCCTGTATCGTGTCACCCGGCCTGACGAGCCGGACGTCGCGCGTCATCACTTCGCTCACTTTCATGATTTTTATCCTCCGCCTTGTATGGATTTCTACAGAAGTCCAACGTATCGGGCTCGGCAATGTTCCAAGCGTCATCGATTAACGTCACTGTCGGGAATTTGGACGCTCACGCCAGCAATTGCCCGCACATGGGACGCTCCGCGGCCGTTTTCTTTGCGACTGGCGAAACAATTGCAGCCAATTGCAGTTTTGCTCTTTGAGAAGGATGTTCGGGCTTCGACCGGCCCCTTGCAAAGGAGGGTGTCAATATGAGCACCACCGGTCTCGATGTCTTCGACAAGACACTGCAAACTACCAATATCTGGCTGAACGAAATCATGGCCGATCATGGTCCCGACCGGCACGTCGCATGGCATATTCTAGGCGCCGTCCTTAAGGCCTTGCGCGACAAGCTTTCGCCGGACCTTGCGGCCCACCTTGGCGCAGAACTGCCGCTCATCGTTCGTGGCATCTACTACGACCAGTATCGACCTTCCCAAATGCCGGACAAAACGCGTTCACGCGATGAATTCCTCGAACGTGTCGCCGAAGGGCTAAAATCCATTCGTCCTGTCGATCCAGCCGAGGCGGCGAAATCAGTTTTCCGCGTTCTCGCCCGTCATGTCGATCTCGGCCAATCGGCGAAGGTGCGCGACGCACTACCCAAGGAGATCCAGGCTTTATGGCCCGACAGCGTCGGCATAAGATAGCGGCGAACCAGCCGGCCGCCGCCCTTTTCGCCGGAACCTCGGGCGCATTGCGTTGCGCAAACAGCACTTGCCAGGTCGGATCAAATGAAATCAGCTCATCCTAGGACTGATAGGTCCCGGTGATGCTTGCCTCGGCAAGCATATGTTTGCTTGCTTCGTTCCACATCGAAGCGATACCGGCGTCGCTGGGAACCGAAAGCCTCGGGACGTCGAGCGCGGCAAGGCGGAAGATATAGTGATGCGCCTTGTCGCCCCGTGGTGGCTGCGGACCATCATAGCGCGCATTGCCGAAATCATTCCTGTAAAAGCGTGGCGCGTTTTCCGGTGCGGTATCGGCGCTTTCGGCCAGAGCATCCCAATCGGACGGAATATTGGCAATGCCACAATGGCGGAAGGTGCCGCGCGGCGCGTCCGGGTCTTCGACGACCAAGGCAAAGCTTCGAGTTCCTTGCGGAGCCCCGCCCCACTTGAGAGGCGGGAGCAGATTTTCGCCCGAGCGCGCATATTTCTTGGGAATGGGATTATCCTGTGTGAATGCCGGGCTCATCAGGGTCAGTGCCATGGCGCTTCTCCTTTCATCCTGCTGTCTCACGCGCAGCCTCGGGGCTTTTTGTGTTGAAGAAAGATCAACCAGAAGACAGCAATATTGTTCCTGAATTGATGGCTTTTCGGCAGCTTTATCTTGAGGATCGTTGGTAGCCATTGGCCAGGGCCTTGAGATACGGCCGGACGGTGAAGACACCGCCACGCTCGGCCTGTCTGGCAATTTCGCCTGCCGCCACCTTAGGCTGCGAAGCGCTTCCTGGAGGCCTCGATCGCCGCCCACAGACCGATCATGTTGCGATATCGCAGTATGGCGCGACTAAAGTAGTTTTCGGCTCCTCGTCGAAAAGCGGCCCATCGGTGGCTCGACTGCCATGCCTGTTCGCGGGATCGCGAAAAATGCCAGCGAGCCTATGCAGGCCTGAGCAAACCGGCCCCTTCTTCTTTGTCCGGGCGACCGCCTCGACGCCACGAGCCGTCTCACGGATCCCTCGTCAGCGATGCCAACCGCCTGTGTCATGGGCATTCTCCGCTATCGATAGGGCGCGTCGTGAAAACCGATCTCCAGCTGCTGGACCCGGCCGAAGATGCTGCTGAGCCGCGACCGCTCGGCGCAATCGAGGGGATCGGCTGCAAGGTCGAGCTCCGCCTTAAGCCAGCGCGCCTGGGCGGCAAAATCCTCGTGGGCGTGGAGGTCCACCCATTCCTTGAGCAATGGATCGTCGATCCTGCGTTCGGCCGCCTGTCTCGACCAGGTCCAATACATCCATTCAGCAGCAAACATGGCGGCGATCGTGTCGAGGAAGCCTCCGGACCTTGCGATCTCCATCATGCCGTTGCGGAAGTCCGCCACCTCTGGCCGATCGACATCGAAGGCTGTGGGATCGATCCCGCGTGCGGCGAAGGTCTTCTCGAAATAGGCAATCTGCTGATTGGCGAGCGTGTCCAGCACACCGATCAGCCAACGCTTCTGCGCAATGGTCTGTGCCTTGGCCGTTGCATAGGCGAACATGGAGATGGCAGTTTCGACAAAGGCTCCCTCGTAAACGAGGTAGCTGTCGAAGACCTCTTTCGACAGGCGACCCGCCTTGATGTCCTCGACAAAGCGATGACTGACCATCGCCTCGAAGACGGACCGGTTTTCCCGGATGATCTGATCCGACATACTCTCCCGCATGCCGTTCATCCCTTCAAAGCCGGTCTGGCGGCTGCAACGAAGGCCTTGACGCGCTTTATGTCGACGGGGTTCCACCACACGCCGCCGTGCTTCAGCGAGGAGGCGACGATGACGCCGTTGGTGCGCTTCAGGATTTTGGCGATATTCTCCTTGCTGACGCCGGAACCGACCAGCAAGGGCAGGTGAGTCGCTGCGCCGATTTTCTCAATTTCCTCAATGCTCGCAGTGTTGCCTGTGCGCTGTCCCGTGGCGATCACCGCATCAGCGTCGAAGAAAGCAAGGTCGCGAGTCAGCTCCTCAATCGTGCGATCGGCGGTGATGGCATGTGCGCCATGCTTGACGTGGCTGTCGGCGAAAACCCTAATGTGCTCGGCTCTCAGCATCGACCGGTAACGCATCGCCTGCGCCGCGCGGCCCTCGATGAAGCCCTCATTCGCGACATAGGCGTTGGCCCACTGGTTGACCCGGATGAACTTCGCGCCGCCGGCCATGGCGATTGCGAATGATGGGATCGGCGCATTTGCAAGAACGTTGATGCCGAGGGGAACATCAACGGCCCGTGCGATACGATCGGTGACGACCGACATGAAAGCCGCGGTCTCCGGGCCGATATCCTCCGGCTTCGAGAACGGGATGTCGCCGTGATTTTCGATAATCAGCCCGTGCATACCGCCCTCTATCAGGGCCTCGGCGTCGCGCAGGCAGGCATCATAGATGGCGTTCATCTCTTTGCCGCGGTAACGCGGCGCGCCGGGAAAGGCGGGGCAATGGATCATGCCGATCAGCGCCTTGTCAGTCCCGAATATTTCCCGTATGGCGCTTGAGGTCTTGTCGGATATTTCCTGCATCTGTTTCCCTTTCGAAAGCCAGTCATGCGTGCTTATGTCATCGGCAACGTCACAGTGGACGAAACCATTTCCATATCGGCCATGCCCGAGGCAGGCGCCTCTATTCTCGGTCACGAGGAAACCCGTGACCTTGGTGGCAAAGGCGCGAACCAGGCCGTGGTGATGGGCCGTGCCGGTCTTGCCTCCATCCTTGTTGCAGCCGTCGGCGATGATTTTCGCTCTGAGATCATTCGCAGCCAGTTGGCCGAAGAACCGGTCGACGCGCGACTGGTCCGGTTCGGCGGAAAGGCGAGTGATTTCTCCATCATCTTCACCACCCCCGATGGCGAAAATGCCATCGTCACGACCACGGATTCTGCCGGTTCGCTGACCCTTTCGGAAGCAATTCGGCCGCTTGCCGAAAGTGCCTCTGGCGATCTCGTTGTCCTGCAGGGCAACCTTTCCGATGACGTAACCCGCGGCATCCTTGAAGAAGCCAGGCGCCGACAGCTGGTCACCGCCTTCAATCCCTCACCCCTTCGTCGCTTTTTCGCCGATCTCTGGCCGCTCATCGACATCGCCTTTCTGAATAAAGGTGAAGCCGAGAGCTTGACTGGAACCTGCGGCCAAGCGGCCGCGTCGACCCTGATCTCTGCGGGGGTCAAATATGCCGTCCTGACACTCGGCGGCGAAGGCGCAATGCTCGCAAGCCGGGCAGGCACGCTTGAGATCCCGGCAGCCACCGTGACCGCCATCGATACGACGGGCGCCGGCGACACCTTCATGGGCACCGCACTCGCCTCTTGTGCCTTGCGGGGCGTGCCGCTCGATGCCCGCGCCATACGCCACGCGTCCGCTGCTGCTGCCGTAACTGTCAGCCGGCGGGGCACCCGATCTGCGTTTCCCACCAAGGCCGAACTCCATGCCATCCTCGCCGCTTAGGCTTCATCGCGCCTCGGTCATCCAGGCAAGGAGATTGGTCCACAAGCGTCCATACCCCTCCCACTCGCAAAAAGCCGGCGAGAGCCAGTGAGGACCGATATCGGAGGTCCAGGCGGCCGTGCGGCCCTTGCCATGCGAACCCAGCACCAGCAACGGATGGCTCCCCTGATCCTCCGGCAGGCGGGCAAGCACCTCGATATCAGCACGATCGCGCAGTTCCACTTCGTTGACGCCGAGAAGCAGCGGCCATTCGCCGTCAAGCCCGGCCATGACCGGATGTTCCGGCTTCAGGACAACGGCCGTCGATCCTTCCGGCATTTCAACGCGGTCGTCATAGGGAAGGCAGGTGACGGGCAAGACGTCTTCGACCGGCGTGCGGCGCCAGCGCGCCTTTCCGTCGATCCCCTGAAACGAGAAGTAGCCGCCGACCATCAACAGCGCGCCGCCCTTCTCGACCCAGGCCTTGATGAGTTTCAGACGGTTCGGCACCGTCTTCGAATGCAGCCAGACCGCCGGCGGCAGGAGCAGCGAGTTCGCGCCGATGTCTGACAGGATGACCGCGTCATAGGCGTCAAGCCCGGCCATGCCGAAGGGAAATTTTTCCACCGCCTCGTGCGCCGGCATGTAGGTCAGTTCGAATTCGCTACCCTGAAGCGCCTTGACCAGCGGCTCGGCGCCCAAATGGAAAGTTACGCTGCCGAACTGGTCGAAGCCCTTGTAATGCGTGGCCGAGCTGACCCAGCTTTCACCGACGAGGAGTACTTTCTTTGTCATTGTCCTTACCGTTCTTTGATAAATCTAGCCGTCAGGCAGCAGCCTGGAAGACCGACCGTGGATTGTCGCGCATCATTTGGCCGATGATCCGCTCATCGAGGCCGTGGCGTTTGAGGCGCGGGAGGAAATGCCTGAGGACGTAGGCATAGCCGTTGCCGCCGTATTTCGTCAGCATCATCTTCAGGAAAACGTCGTGCGACAGCAGGATACGGCCGGCGTGTCCCATCTCGACGAGCTTGACGATGGCGCGTGCAGCCTCCTCGTCGCTCGGGCATTGCACCTGCTGGTCGGCATAGAAGAAATCCATGCCGATCATGTCGTATTCGAGAAACGCCCCGCGCGAAGCGATCTCGCCCTGATAGTTGAGATCCTCATGGGAGGGATTCATGTGGCAGAGAACGGTGTGGCGGAGATCGCCACCCTCCTTGGCTACGATGTCGAGCACCTTGTTGCCGAGCCGGAACCAGCCGGGCAAATGGACCATCAGCGGCAGACCTGTGCGGCAGTGTGCTTGGGTTGCGCCGCGTAGTGATTTCTCCTCCTGCTCGGTGAAGTCCGAAGAGACGCCAATCTCGCCGATCAGACCGATCTTCACATCCGTCCCTTGAGCACCCTCAAGAGCCTCGCAGACGATCTCATCGGCAATCTCTGCGACACTCATGCCAGCAACCTTGGTCGGATGCGACGAGGTCAGGTAATAGCCCGCACCCATCACGATATTGAGTCCCGTTGCCTTGGCAATGCGCCTGAGCGCCAGCGGGTTGCGGCCGATGCCCTGGCATGTCGGCTCGACGACCGTCCCCCCGCCTTCCTTCGCGAAATCCTTAAGCTCGGCAATCGCCAGCGGCTCGTCGTCCAACGTTATGTTGTGCTTGTTGACGAACGGGTCCTGGCGGAGCTCACCGAGAATCTCCATGCAAACGAAACCTTCGGCAAGATATTGCCGCTCCGGCGTCTTTGGCGCATGCCACCAGCAACGGCAGTCGTTGAGGACGTGCTCGTGCATCAGCGTAACGCCGAGCGCATCGGCTGGAACCGGCCCGGCAACGGTCATCACCTTGCCGGATCGGATATGGCCTTCGGAGAGTTCAGCTTTCATCACTCAGCCCTTCTTCTTGCCGCCGAAACGGAAACTTGTGGTGAAGATGCGGGTATTGAGCCAGATCGCCAGAAGGATGATTGCGCCGGTCACGATCTGGGTGAAGAACGGCGAGATGTGCATCAGGATGAGCCCATTGCCGATCACCGCGATGGTCAGCGTTCCGAGCACTGTGCCAAGGATCGTGCCGCGGCCACCCATCAGCGACGTGCCGCCGAGCACCACCGCCGCGACGACCTGCAGTTCGAAACCGACGGCCGCGTTTGATGAGCCGGAGCCAAGACGCGCCGCAATCAACAGCCCGGCCAGCGCCGAGGCCGCGCCGGAAACGAGATAGACCGAGGCAATGATCCACTGCGCCGGCATGCCGACGCGGCGTGCTGCCTCCATGTTGGAGCCGACGGCCACGACCTGGCGTCCATATTTGGTCGAGGAGATCACGACATAGCCGATGGCGGCAACGAACATGGCGATCAGCGCCGGGACCGGCAAGCCGCAAAACAGGCAGCGG
>NZ_JABEPH010000632.1:0-1741 GCF_013004495.1 Rhizobium sp. SEMIA 4085 | reverse complement strand
CTCCAAGGTACCGGTCACGGTAAAATGCCGGATCGGCGTGGACGAGCAGGAGCCGGAAGAGGCACTGCCGGAACTGTTGGCGCGGGTGCTGGACGCAGGTGCCGATGCCGTGTGGATCCATGCGCGCAAGGCCTGGCTTAAAGGGTTGAGCCCGAAGGAGAACCGCGAGATCCCACCGCTCGACTACGGCATCGTCTATCGCATGAAGGAGCGGTGGCCGGAGGTCTTTATCGGTATCAACGGCGGCATCCAGACGCTGGACGAGGCAGCGGCGCATCTGGAGCATGTCGATGGCGTGATGCTGGGGCGGGCGGCCTATCAGAATGCGGGGATCTTGGCGGATCTCGACCACCGCTTCTTCGGCACTGCGGCGGCCGAGCCGGACTGGGACGGGCTGCGCGACCGCATGATGGCCTATGCCGTGCGGCATATCGAAAGCGGCGGGCGGCTGCAGCATGTGGCGCGGCATATGGTCGGGCTCTTCACCGGGATCCCGGGCGCAAGGCGTTACCGGCAGATTCTGTCGAGCGATGCGGCAAAGGCAGGCGCCGGGCCGGAGGTGATTGCGGCCGCGTTTGCGGCGGTGGATTTTTCCGGTGCCAAGGAGGCGCTGAGCGCCTGAGGCCCAAAGCAAAAACGGCGCCTGGGAGGCGCCGTTCTCATTCCTGCCGTGGCAGAAACTACAATCAGTTGGCCGAGATGTTGACGGCCTTCGGGCCCTTGCCCATGCGGTCCGGCTCGGTGTCGAAAGTGACCTGCTGGCCTTCGCGCAGCGACTGGATGCCGGATGCCTGGAGAGCGGAGATGTGGACGAATACGTCCTTTGCACCGCCGTCAGGAGTGATGAAACCAAAACCCTTGTCCTGGTTGAAGAATTTTACGACGCCTTTGGTGGCCATGTGGGATAGTCCTTTTCCCTTAGTCTGTCTGGTATCCGCGCCCCCGAGAGGAAGCGGACGGCTTTAGCTTTCGTCCCGTTAGACCGGAACGAAGGGTCAGTCGGAGAAGTCACGTACGGGGAAAGAACGTCTACGCAGGCGGGGGTTACCCGCGCCGCCTTCCGCAACGGAAGGCTTTACCACATCTGTCCAGTCACCGGCATGCTAATGCCCGAGTGCTGCAATTGGTGACAGCATTTCGGGAAAAAAGCAAGCGGCAATATTGTGGCATGCGCTGACGCAAGCCCGGAAACGCCAAAGATTCAAACACTTGACGAAATGTTACCTTTCGCAGTGCGGTCTGTGTCATTTGCGGATTCCGTACCGGAACGGGACCGCGCCACCGTCCTCCGCAGCGATGTCGACCGCCGCCTTGAACCCTGCGGTTCAATACCCGCCGTCCTCTGCCGCGCGCCTCATTCCCTGTGTTTTTCAGAGCAATCCCACCACGGCGCGTCGGCGCCGTGCCGGCGCCGTGAGTGACTCTCTGACGTGTTGAACGAGCCGCCTGCGCCGTGGACATGGCGCTGCTGGATCCCTGTGACAAGCATAGGAATGAGGGATGGCCGCCGAAGTCGGTTCATCGAAGCGCTCGTGCGTCCCGGCGAATTCACATGCCGCTCCACAATTTCGTCCCGACTGGACCCGAATATGGCGGGCGCGCGGGCTTCTGGGTTTATGCCGGGGGGCCGGGGGAGTAGGGGACGGGGGGGGGGGCGGGGGGGTGCCAAAAGAGAGGGGGGCGGGTTGAGCGGTCGCTCTGTTTTGTTTGGGGGTGGACGCGGGGCCGGGGGGCGCGCGGG
>NZ_JABEPH010000631.1:0-1755 GCF_013004495.1 Rhizobium sp. SEMIA 4085 | reverse complement strand
CTGTGGTGGCTGAAAGCCAGGATGGACTGAGCATCGACTTGATGACGACCGATCACGGCCTAGAACAGCTACATCTGATCATTTCACCGAAGGCTCTCGACAAACTCATCAAAGACAACCCAGGCTTCAAGCATCCAGGAAATCCGGTCGTCTTGGCCCAATACGATGCCGATAGCGAAAAATTGACGGTGTTCCCGCTCCGAACACTCCTGACGTCACGGTTCCTTGAACCCAAATACACGAAAATTCGATCTATCGTTGTCGATGGAATATCCTCTCTCGAGCATCAGGATTACAGCGAGAATGTGGGCATAGGAAATATGCCGGCAGGTCTTGTGCGAGCCCCTCTGTTTGGTTTCGGCGTCCTGAACGACTTGCGTACCATCGTGCAAGCCGTTGAGAGGGTGCCCGATGTAACGGAGCTGTATGTTTCGAAAGCCAGAGGCGTGTCGCAAAACGGTGGGACTTTGCGAATTTCACGCTCAATCTTCGATGGATTCCGCAAAACTGTCGGCAGGCTTCATAGAAAGACATTAGCGTTCGTGAACGAGCGCAAGCTGGAAGTCATCGAGACTAAGATATCCGACTTGCTCCAGGCGAAAGACTCGGTCGACTATCACGACGATGTAAATTCGGCTCTCGCGGACCGACTTGCAGAAGCGCTCGTTGGCAAGATAAAATCCGGGACGATATCCCGGAAAGCCGCGCTCCAAACCGTGAGGGCTTCCGTGGCGAATATAGCCAAAACTGAGCCCACTGAAATCCTTTCCCTCCAGCGTGAAATCGAAACCGTTACCCTCGAGGATCTGATAGAGAGGATGGAAAAGAGGATCGCTCAAAAGGGACTGACTGAGCACGACTGGCAGTCGTTCCTTTCTGCGAACGCATTCATTTTAAGAGCTTTCGGTGTCCCCGCGCTTGTCTTCGAAGAGCAGCTTGCGGTGGGTGGGACACGTTTCGATGGCGGAGGTGGAAAGCTCGCGGATTACGCGATTAGAGCTGGGCTTTTGGGCAATCTCGCAATTATCGAGATTAAACGCTCTTCGACAGATTTGGTCGAACGCAAGGCCTACCGCGGTGACCTGCATGCTCCGTCAACGGAACTTTCCGGCGCCGTGAGCCAAGTGCTGGATCAACGCTATCGCCTTCAGATGGACATCAAATCGAAGAAAATCGATTCCGGCATTTTTGACGTCTACACTTACGCCGTTCAATGCATCGTAATCGCGGGATTGACACCGGAAAGCGAGCCGATGAGAAAATCGTTCGAACTATACCGGAACAGCCTGAAGGAGGTGCTGATTCTGACATTCGACGAGCTGCTTGCTAAGTTGCGTGCGCTCCTATCATTCCTAAAAGGCGAGCAAACGAGCTGATTGCGTCGGTGCGACCTCACCCATCGCCGCGCGCGGGTAAACGCTTAGGTGCCGCCGGGCGACGGGATGTCAGATAAGTCTGAAAAGGCGTCGATATATTGCCGCGATCGCCGTGGCAGACTCGCCGAAAGTTCATCGATGTCAACCTCACGACGGCGAAGATCAAACGTCCCTTGATCTTCGTGCATTTCGTAGAAGGAAACAGGCCGTTGGCGGCCTGCTAAGGCCTGCACTACCGCGAACTTGACGGCCACATCGCATCGAATGCCGAAAATGATTTCTTCGAGCTCCAATAGGGAATCTTGGGAGCCCCGTTTTCCGATCAGCCTCCATTCGCACTCGTAGCTCCAGTCTTCGGCTTTTCTGAGCAGCACAAGGT
>NZ_JABEPH010000630.1:0-1767 GCF_013004495.1 Rhizobium sp. SEMIA 4085 | reverse complement strand
GAAGCTTCGCGAGGAAGGGGTCGGGAAGATCGACGCGGCCTATGTGCCGGGGAGACTTGCCGACGGACTGGTGACCATCCCGTTCGACATGGAGATGGAAGCAGCGGGAGAAAAGATCCATGTTGTCACCGATTGGCGACCCGGTGCACCAGTCTGGAACGGGGCAATCGGCGGACGGGCGGTGACGGCCCAGATCCGGCCGGTTCTGAACGGCATGCGCATCGACTGGCAAGGCCTTGCGATCCGCGCCACGGTTTTTACGCCGCGCCACGCCGAGCTCGATTGCCTGATGCCGGTCAAGCTCCCGCCGGATACCTCGAAGCTGCTGCTTTGCCCGATGCCGGGGCTGGTGATTTCGATCGCCGTCGCGGAAGGCCAGGAGGTAAAGGCCGGTGAGACACTTGCCGTCGTGGAAGCTATGAAGATGGAGAATGTGCTGCGCGCCGAACGTGATTTGGTCGTCGGCAAGATCAATGCGAAGCCTGGCGAGAGCCTCGCCGTCGATGCCGTGATCCTGGAATTCGCCTGATCCGGATTGGCACAGGTCCGTCTGCGCCGCAGCTTGCGCGACTTCGCATTTGTTAAGGTCTTGTAGCCTAGTATGTGGCGTTTTCGTCTTGTGGCTGGGGCCTCGGAGACACGAATGACGGCGCTGCAATCTGCCGCCCTGCTGCTTTTCATCAATCTTGGCCTCCTCGGGCTGCTCATGCGCATACCACTCGGCGTGCGCACCATTCGCCTGACGCGGACATTCCAGAGACCGCCGGAGGAGCTGTGGAGAGCGATCGATCCCGCCGGCACCGACGCTGACTGGCACCATTCCGTCATCAGCAGCAAGCCGCTCAAGAACCGCACAGGCATCGTCGAGCAGATCTACAGCCATTTGGACCGCGACGGCGCACCTTTGCGCCGCTTGCTGGCTTTGGAGCCGTTGCCGGCCGCCGGCGGACGCGGCTTTCGTTCGCGTATCGCTGACGACAGCACGCTTGATTTGGCCTTCTGGCGGGATTTCAGCGAAAGCAGGATCGTGCGCCGGCTGCCCGACGGCGCCGAGATCGAAATTACGCAGACGGATCGTTACCGCGGCCTCGCCTTCCTTCTTTTCCGATATGTCATGCTGCGCCGCGAGCTGCGTGCGCTCGAAGGTTGGCTTGAAACCGGTGCATCGGTTCCGCAGGGATATTTCGAACGTCCCACGTTTCAATGCGGACTGGCTGCAGTCTCGACGTTTTTGCTTTGGCCGTTCTTCGGACTGACGACGTACGGGCTGATGATCTCGACATTTCTTACCCTGGTCATCGCTCTGCACGAGCTCGGGCATCTCGCCGCCTACCGGACTTTCGGACATGAATCCGTGCGCATGATCTTCGTGCCGCTCCTCGGCGGCATCGCGATTGGCGGCAGACCCTACAAGAGCCATTTCGAGGTTGCCACCTGTGCGCTGATGGGACCTGGCATCTCGGCCTTCTTCGTGCCTATCCTGATTGCCGGGGATAACATTGCGGCACATGGGCTGCTGTCGGAGCAATTCCGCGGCCCGCTATTGATCTTCCTGCTCATCCTCGGCGCTTTCAACCTCCTCAATCTTCTGCCAATGCAAAGGTTCGACGGTGGCCAGGTCTTGCGGCAGATCTTTAGAACACCGCGCTCGCTAATCGGAGCGAGCTTTGCCATTACGGCCTGCATTCTCGCCATCGGCTGGGAGGTCGGCGTTTCCAGCGGCATCCTGGCTGCAGCGCTCGCCGTCTTCATCCTGCTCAGCATGAT
>NZ_JABEPH010000629.1:0-1779 GCF_013004495.1 Rhizobium sp. SEMIA 4085 | reverse complement strand
CCTGGGAAGCTACATGGACGGGCGCTTGGCAGCTGGCGATGCTCCGCTCACGGCACAATCCGATGCGCACCGCCTCGCAGCCGCACTGGCGGCGCTCACGACGGCATATCTGGCGGTTATCCTCGCTTTACGCATCCGGCGGAAGATGGCGGAACTGCGGATTCAGCGCAGCGCCAACACAGTCGATCAGCCCGCGGCCGCGGGCGGCCCTCATGGTGCATCGAGTGATGGTGGCTGGCAGCCGCCACGCCCTGGCCGAGGTGTTACTACCGCACTGGCCGCGATGGCGATTGGTGGTGCCCTGCTGGTTCTGGCGGCCTGGAGATTGCCTGACCCGCGAACGACTCAGATTTCCCGGTCGAACTTCTCGTAGAGGAAATCCACCAATGCTCGCACACGCGCGATACCGGCCCGCGCGGGCGGCATGAATATCTGGAGATCACCCCCTTCGTGCGGGAAATCGGGCAGGACCGCTTCGAGTTCACCTCGCTCCAGAAGGCCTTCAACCATGAACAGTGGAAGAAGTACAATCCCCAGACCTGCACGCGCGGCGGCCAGGAGCATCTGCCCGTTATCGGTGCAGAACCGGGAGCTGGTGCGCACGTGCTCCGAGCCTTCGCGGCCCTGAAAGCGCCAACGGCCGGAATCCAGCGCGTAGAGGATGGTTTCGTGCGCCGCCAGGTCAGCGGGGACCGCAGGGCGTCCGCGCGCATCGAGGTAGGCCGGGCTGGCTACCACTGCCCAGCGAACCTTCGCAAACTTGCGGGTGATGAGAATCGAATCCGGAACAGCGCCGGGCCAGATCGCAAGATCGTACGCCTCGGCGACCATATCCACTTGACGATCGGTAAAGCGAACATCGAACTGGATAAGCGGATAAAGTAGCGCGAATTCCGCCAGCAGCGGAGCTAGCAGAAACTCGCCAAAGGCTGCCGGAACCTGAATTCGCAGTTGGCCGGAAATCTCGCTGGTCGACTTGCTGACGACCTCCTGCGCCGATTCCAGTTGCAATAGGCCTGCGGCCGCATGCGCATGATATTCGCGACCAATATCGGTTAACCTCGTGCCCCTCGGCGTGCGGGTCAGCAACTGAGCACCAAGAACGGCCTCGAGCCGACTGACGCGTCGGCTCACGATAGATTTGACGATGCCGAGGCGCGCTGCAGCATTGGCAATGCTTCCGGTCTCCACCACTCGGATGAATGCAATCACGTCCAACAAATCAACGGGCCCGGGTTCCGGCATCAGCAACTCCACGTTTCTACCTTGGCGGCTACTGCAACACTACAGGATCGGTATTTTCGAGGAAAGGGCTGCGGAAACAACATCCGCCTCCCTTGCAATCGAACTCCCTGGAGGCCGCCGATGACAAGTTCGCGAAACTCTGAAGCAGCGAATATTCCCCGCGATCCGCATGGGCAGAGCACGACCACCCGTGCTCGCGCAGCGGTGGTCGAGAAAAAGGATGCACCCTTCGTGATGCAGGATGTGACAGTTGAAGCGCCCCGGCCAGACGAGGTGCTCGTCCGCATGGTCGCGACGGGGATCTGTGCGACCGATGCCCATGTCCGGCAACAGCTGATGCCGACGCCACTACCGGCTATCCTCGGCCACGAGGGAGCGGGCATCGTCGTGCGTACTGGGACGTCGGTCACCCACCTCAAGCCAGGGGACCATGTCGTACTTTCCGACCACGCGAGCACAAAGTGCAAACCCAGCCTGTCCACCCCCGCCGCGTACTGCGGCACAGGGGAGGCGACCCACGCGCGGGGTCGCTGG
>NZ_JABEPH010000628.1:0-1788 GCF_013004495.1 Rhizobium sp. SEMIA 4085 | reverse complement strand
CAGCACTGCCTATCCTGTTTTGCCCCTGCGCGACATCGTGGTCTTCCCCCATATGATCGTGCCGCTGTTCGGCGGACGGGAAAAGTCGATCCGCGCGCTTGAAGAGGTCATGGGTTCTGACAAGCAGATCATGCTGGTCACCCAGATCAACGCAAGCGATGATGATCCGGATCCTTCAGCAATTCATAATGTCGGCACGGTTGCCAATGTTCTGCAGCTCCTGAAGCTGCCCGACGGCACCGTGAAGGTTCTTGTCGAAGGCCGCGCCCGTGCCGAGATCGATGCCTATACCAGCCGCGAGGATTTCTACGAGGCGCTCGGCCATGTGCTTGACGAGCCGCATGACGACCCGGTCGAGCTGGAAGCGCTGTCGCGCTCCGTCGTTTCGGAGTTCGAGAGCTATGTGAAGCTCAACAAGAAGATCTCGCCTGAAGTGGTCGGCGCTGCCAGCCAGATCGACGATTATTCCAAGCTCGCCGATACGGTTGCTTCGCACCTTTCGATCAAGATTACCGAAAAGCAGGAGATGCTGGAAACCACCAGCGTTAAGGCTCGCCTCGAAAAGGCGCTCGGTTTCATGGAAGGCGAGATTTCGGTCCTGCAGGTCGAAAAGCGCATCCGCTCGCGCGTCAAGCGACAGATGGAGAAGACCCAGCGCGAATACTACCTCAATGAGCAGATGAAGGCGATCCAGAAGGAGCTCGGAGACGGCGAGGAAGGCCGCGACGAAATGGCCGAACTGGAAGAGCGCATCTCCAAGACCAAGCTTTCCAAGGAAGCGCGCGAGAAGGCTGACGCGGAGCTGAAGAAGCTGCGCCAGATGAGCCCGATGTCTGCCGAAGCAACCGTCGTGCGCAACTATCTCGACTGGCTGCTCGGCATTCCGTGGGGCAAGAAATCGAAGATAAAGTCGGACCTCAACCACGCAGAGCAGATCCTCGAAGCCGATCACTTCGGCCTGGACAAGGTCAAGGAGCGGATCGTCGAGTATCTCGCCGTGCAGGCCCGTGCAGCCAAGCTCAAGGGCCCGATCTTGTGCCTCGTCGGCCCTCCGGGCGTCGGCAAGACCTCGCTTGCGCAGTCGATTGCCAAGGCGACCGGCCGTGAGTATGTCCGTATGGCGCTCGGCGGCGTTCGCGATGAAGCCGAAATCCGCGGTCACCGCCGCACCTATATCGGCTCGATGCCCGGCAAGGTCATCCAGTCGATGAAGAAGGCGAAGAAGTCCAATCCGCTCTTCCTGCTCGACGAGATCGACAAGATGGGCATGGATTTCCGCGGCGATCCGTCCTCGGCCCTGCTCGAAGTGCTCGACCCGGCCCAGAATTCGACCTTCATGGATCACTACCTGGAAGTGGAATACGACCTGTCGGACGTGATGTTCATCACGACGGCGAATACGCTGAACATCCCGGCACCTTTGATGGACCGCATGGAGATCATCCGTATCGCCGGCTACACCGAAGACGAAAAGCGCGAGATCGCCAAGCGGCACCTGCTGCCGAAGGCCATCAAGGAACATGCGTTGCAGCCGGAGGAATTTTCCGTCAGCGACGATGCCCTGATGGCGATCAGCCAGCAATACACCCGCGAAGCCGGCGTGCGTAACTTCGAGCGCGAACTTATGAAGCTCGCCCGCAAGGCGGTGACCGAGATCATCAAGGGCAAGGCGAAGTCGGTCGCCGTCACGGCCGCCAACATCGACGACTATCTGGGCGTTCCGCGCTTCCGCCACGGCGAAGCCGAGCGCGAGGACCAGGTCGGCGTGGTCACCGGTCTTGCCTGGAC
>NZ_JABEPH010000627.1:0-1803 GCF_013004495.1 Rhizobium sp. SEMIA 4085 | reverse complement strand
CACCAGACCAGAGCGGAACAGGATCACTGATGGGCCTTGTCCGCCGATGGCATGGCTTTTCTCGCTGCACCGGACGACGACCCCATCATAATCCCTGACGAGCGTCTGGGCGATATAGACGGCCGTTTCTTCCCTCTTCATCTGCCGAGGCTCGAATGCCGGTAACAGCGTACCTCGCTCATCCTTGTTGAAGGCGCTGAGCACGATCGATTTTTGAACTCCAGGCATGGTTCCCTCCCTACCGCGGTAACGGCGGCGAGGCGAGAACGTTCCGGAAGAAGGGCGGTTGGCAAGAAAAAGGCGGAACTTTCGTACCGCCTTTTGACGCTGGTGACCGTTTGGCCCCAGGGGCTTGGCGGTCCATCGGGATCTTCGAGCCGCGCGAGCCGACCAGGAAATCGACGTCGGCACCCTTATCGGCCTCTATGACCGTTTGATGTAAGCTGGAAATAGCCGCCCTCGATCGGCACGTGCGGCTTGACCCAGGCGGCGCGGCGCTGAAGCGCCTTTCCTTTCCAACCAACCAACGAAAAAGGCGGGGCTTCACCTCCGCCTCATCGATTTTCTGTCTCGATGCGCTCCGCTAGTGGCTGTCCTTGCCGACCGCGTTTCCGCGACATCCCTTGAGGAAGTCGAGGTCGGCGCCGGTATCGGCCCCTTCGACATGCTGCTGGTGCAGCCAGGCATAGCCGGACGTCGGCAGATCATGGTTCGGCTGCCATTCGGCGAGCCGCAGGGCCAGCTCCTCCTCAGAAATGTCGAGATGCAGACGACGGTTCGGCACGTCCATCTCGATCATGTCGCCGTTTTTCACCACTGCGAGCGGCCCGCCGACCGCAGCTTCCGGGGAGGTGTGCAGCACGACGGTGCCGTAGGCCGTTCCAGACATGCGGGCGTCGGAGATGCGCACCATGTCGGTGATGCCTTTCTTGAGCACCTTGGGCGGCAGGCCCATGTTGCCGACCTCGGCCATGCCCGGATAGCCCCTTGGTCCACAGTTTTTCATGACCATGACGCAGGTTTCGTCGATATCGAGGCTGTCGTCGTTGATCTTGGCCTTGTAATCGTCGATGTCCTCGAACACGACCGCCCTGCCACGGTGCACCATCAGGTGCGGGGAGGCGGCCGAAGGCTTCAGCACCGCGCCCTTCGGCGCCAGATTGCCGCGCAGCACGACGATGCCGCCCGAAGACGTCAGCGCCTTTTCGGCAGGCAGGATCACATCCTCGTTCCAGTTGACGACGTCCTTGACCTCATCCCACATGGTTTCGCCAGATACCGTCAGCGCGTCCTTGTGCAGGAGGTCCGCCTCGCCGAGGCGCTTCAGCACCACCGGCAGGCCGCCGGCATAGAAGAACTCCTCCATAAGGTACTTGCCCGACGGCATCAGGTTGACGATGGTCGGGACCTCGCGGCCGCAGCGATCCCAATCGTCCAGCGAAAGATCGACGCCCACCCGGCCGGCCATGGCGAGCAGGTGGATGACGGCGTTGGTCGATCCACCGATAGCCGCATTGGTGCGGATGGCGTTCTCGAAGGCCTCTTTCGTCATGATGTCAGAGGGCTTCAGATCGTCCTTAACCATCTGTACGAGACGCCGGCCGGTGAGCTGCGCCATGACCTTGCGGCGGTAAACGACCCCCGGGAACGGGGGGTTACCCGCTAACGCCACACCCAGCGGCCAGGGCACGGGAGCCAAGGGGGGGGCGGGGACCCCGGGGTTGGAGGTGCCGACCGCGCCGGTCGCAGAGGGCACCGGCGCAGAGAACTCTGGCGGGTACTACGCGCCACGCCCCGCCCACT
>NZ_JABEPH010000626.1:0-1823 GCF_013004495.1 Rhizobium sp. SEMIA 4085 | reverse complement strand
TGTCTAAGCGACGGACCCTGAGCGTCGTTTGATTTCAGAAATGCCTTATCGGACGCCAAATCCTTCAAAGATCAAACGGGTACCTTAGGATGTAGTCGGTGTCCTTGGAGGAGATGGGCTTCTTGCACTCGGAGCAGACCACGATGGCGGAAAAATCCTGCCCGCAGGCCTTATGCCGAAGCCGCATCGGTGGCTTGCCGTCTGCGAGCCACCTGTCTCCCCAGGCCATCATGACGAGCATGGGCTTGTACAGATCGAGGCCCATTTCGGTGAAGCGATACTCGAAGCGCTCGCCTCCGTTATAAGGAACCTTGCGCAATACGCCCGCCTGTACGAGCCGGGCGAGGCGGTCGGCGAGAATGTTAGTCGCAATGCCGAGGTTCTCGCGCATTTCCTCGAACCGTCGAACTCCGAACCAGCCTTCTCGTAGAATGAGGAAGCTCCAACGGTCGCCGATGATCCCAAGCGTCCGCGCGACTGAGCAGGGCCGCACCCTTTCCAAAAGCGTCGAATCCGAGCTTCTGCGAGACGTCGGCCGCGCTTCGACCGGAGCATACCCCGCGCCTGGCCCGTCGCGTGGCGCAACCTCTTTTGCCGTGAAGGGTTCGAGACATTCGCAGCAGACCGTGATGGGATGGCATTCACACCCACAACTTTTATGAATCAGCTTCAGTGGGGGCTCGTTGCCCCCCGTCAGCCACTTGTCGCCGAATTCCATGAGCGACAGCATCGTCGGAAAGAGATCTTTTCCTCGGACGGTTAGGAAATATTGTTGCCCCGGCTCGTTCGGCCGTTTTCCAGTGCTCAGGATGTCATTCGCCACAAAGCTGGACAGTCGAGACGAAAGCGTCTGCCGCGGAATGCCCAAGCGCTGCTGAAATTTGTCGAACCGGCGCACGCCAAAATAGGCTTCTCGAAGTATCAAGAAGTTCCAGGTCTCGAATACAATCTCCATCGTTCGACGAACTGATGATTGTCGCTGCATTAGCAAGGGCTTTTCATTACCGGATGAGGAGGCAATATTCATGGGCATCTTTATGATCTTGTTCATCGGATAGCGACTGGCGACGAGCGCGAATGGGTTGGGTTCATACCACATATATAGGGTATCAGGTCTAATAATGAAAGCTTTCCGCGCCGTAAGAACGGTTGCTTCGTTCAATCGGAAACGGACCCATTCCTAGTCTCAAGTGATATAGTAGTGGGCGAGGTAAATGCGCCGTGAGCCTAGGAGGCAATATGGAGAAGACTACGGCCCCTTCAGAGGTGGCTGTTGTGCTGCTCGCCGCAGGACAGGCACGTCGCTTTGGGACCGCCACAGATAGCAAGCTCCTGGCATTGTTCGATGGTATTCCACTTGTCAGGCGAAGTGCCATGCGCGCCTGTGAAAGCAGGGCTCGTTCCGTTACTGTTGTCGTCGGTTTTCGAGCTCCGGAGTTGATTTCAGCTCTCTCTGGCCTTCCAGTCAGCATTGCGCACAACCCCGATTTCGCCAGCGGGATGTCGAGTTCTTTGATAACCGGGATGATGACGCCCCAAGTTCGATCAGCGCAAGGAACACTGGTTATGCCGGCCGACATGCCGTCGGTTTCGACGGCTGATTTAAACTCGCTTATTGAGGCTTTCGTTGCTTATGGTGGTCGATCGATTATCGGAGCGACCTGTGGGAACATTCGCGGGAATCCCGTGATCTTTCCCAGGTCCCTCCTGGGCGAGGTCGCGAGGCTTAAGGGCGATCTGGGCGCAAGAAATATTATCCGAGCTTCCAATGTGCCCTTCGTCGATTTCGATATCGGCACTTCAGCGTTGCACGATGTCGATAC
>NZ_JABEPH010000061.1:0-21184 GCF_013004495.1 Rhizobium sp. SEMIA 4085 | reverse complement strand
TTCCGGCACAGCGATCTGGCGCGATCCATTAAAGCCACATCCAATGGCAATCGGTCCGTCGGTTAGCTCGTTCTAGGGCAGCCGACGGGCCTTAGTCGCCAATGGCCGGCGCGGTAGCCACCTCCGCCCACATGACAGCGCGACGGCCGGTTCTCCACGCATCGTCTCGCTCTGAGCGGAGACCCGCACTGAAAACGCGGGCTTGTAGTTGTTCTTCCTTGGATTTCTGCATCTATCCGTTCAACTTCCTCCGACCATATCTGCTCAGCCAGAACATCAATCTTCCCGAGCTGCTCGGTCTATTCGGGCTCGTCGGCGGCGTTCTGGCTTTCGGATTCATCGAGTTTTTTCTCGGACCAAGGTTACTGGCGGTGGCCTATAATCTCTTTCTCGAGTGGGCCGCAGCGGAACTCGAAGAGCGTATGCAATCGGCACCGTCTTCCCTTGCGGCTGGCGACTTGGAAGCCAATACTAGGGATTGAGTTGACGGATTTTCGCTCATCGTTTCGGCTTCGCGGATTGCGGCGCGCCGCCGGCACAACACCTATGAAAGCATATCATCTTGGAGACCGCCTTATTGACTTCGCCCTTACAAAGTAATACCTTCTGAAGGTCAAGTATTACCGAGGGCGCAAATGGCGACGACAGTGACAGCAAAGGGGCAGGTGACCATTCCAAAGCCCGTCCGCGATCTGTTGGGAATCGTTCCCGGAAGCAAGGTTGATTTCCGCCGCGCCGCCGATGGCAGCATTGTCGTGGTGCGGGCGGACAAGAAGCAGGCTGTGAGCCGGTTTGCGAAGTTGCGAGGTCAGGCGGGCAAGGGGCTCAGCACCGATGCCATTATGGCACTGACACGTGGCGAAACTTGACCCTCGTCGATACCAATGTCCTCCTGGACGTTGTCACTGATGATCCGGCGTGGGCGGATTGGTCGATTGCACAACTTGAAGCGGCGAGCCTCGATGGGCCTTTGCTGATTAATGATACCGTGTACGCCGAGCTGGCGGTGCGATACGATCGTATCGAAGAACTCGAGGCATTCCTCGACGAGGCTGGGCTTGAAATGACTGCAATGCCGCGAGCCGCCCTTTTCCTTGCCGGCAAGATATTTACGCAGTATCGCCGCGCCGGAGGATCAAAGACCGGCGTATTGCCCGACTTTTTCATAGGTGCCCATGCAGCGGTTAGTCAGCTTCCGTTGCTCACCCGCGACCTTGGCCGCTACCGCACATATTTTCCGTCAGTGACGCTGATTACGCCGCACGCGTAGCCGGAAATATTTCCAGTGGCTGTAGCGCCGCGCCGTATCCGCGTCGCGGATGTGGTTGCAGAACTCCGGGTTCAGATCTGTGTGCAAACTTTGGCATCTAGACTACGAATTGAGGGTGCCGAAACGCGGAAAAGGATTTGAGCTTATTTCACCGGCGAGGTTGGCAGTGAAATGCTTTCATGAATATGTCGAGCGACATTCCTAATCTTTGCGCCTTGCGCGGGACATGGCAGATTAAGAGCCAAAGGCTGACATGCTGCATTTCCTGAGGTGAAGGACACGCCGTCCTGACGCTTTCCACCAGCGAAGGTGATTTCATTCTTGATGATCTCGCAGATGAGATCAAACCTTGGCACGCGGCACCGCAGGTGTTTCTGAGACGCCAAAGCCACCACAATCCGATCGATCGGTAAAGATCCGGATGAACGTTTGCAGGCGGCCCGCGCAGTGATTATCCGGGCTCGATGAAAAGCCATCAACTGATCGGCGTCCGGCAAGCCCCTGTTCGTCGGGTCCTATAGTCGGCTGAGCAACTCCGATTTCTTCGCCTCGAATTCCTGATCTGTGAGAATACCTTTTGCATGAAGGGCTGCGAGGCGTTCAATCTTGTCGAAGATGTCCTCATCGGACCGACGCGCCTCCGGCGCTGGACGCGCCGCTTGTTGTGGCTCGGGGGGTTCCGGCGCGGACGATGCGAATATCGATGGCGCAACCGTGGCGGCAGATGGGCCGGTAGCCGACGTGCCCGCCGGTTCCTTGCCGTTCTGACGGACCACATCCAGTTCCGAAATTTTCACGAGTCCGTGCTGAGACGTAAAGCTCAGCGACTGGTCGCTGCTTTGCTGTTGCGAGAAACCGCCAATGCGATGGTCCTTCGTGTCGTAGACCGTAACCCGGCCGCCGACATCGATCGCCAGTCGTCGGGTTGTCGGGAAAAACGCATAGCGCAGGTCATTCTGCGCCCCGGTCGAGGCAGGATGCCCGAGCTCCTCGGGCCACCAGTTCCCGGCCGACAACGCCCCAGGCACGAACAAACTGACGCCGCCTTGACCCTGGTATTGGGACTGGTGCGACCTCTGCGGCTCCAGCAAATCCGTGCTGCCTACCAGGACCGCAAGCTCGGAACAAATCCCCGCCACGTTCGCCTTCAGAGCATGGTTGAACATGTCGCCGACCATGATCATGCCGCCCTGCGACCATTGCCCCATGCCACCGAGATCAGGATGGTTGAACTGAGCCTGTGTCGCCTGTCCGGCGATAATCGCCATCAGAAGGTGCTCGACCGCGCTAAGGCTGACCCCGTACCGCTGTGCAATCCCCTCCAGGGTCCGTCGACCCTCTTCACTGAGTTGTCTCATCGTGATCGCCCTTGCCTTATGAAGCGTGCATGTCGCAAGGCCGAGCCCCGCAACGAAGTCAAGAAGCTCTCCACGACATTAGAACAATACGGAACGAGGTGACAAATGTCACAAGATATCGCACCAGTTCTACCATCACATCGTCGGCGTAGGCTTATGCGCCGATATCGACGCAGTTCGAAAACTGCTTCCATAATCTTGACCTCAGATACCGGAACGCCAGGACTGCGGGCAAAGTCACGCCACCTACGTACAATCTCCCGACCACGCCGCGATTACTGCGGACGTCGAGATGACAAACTGTGCGACCGGTCGCAACAAATCGATAGATGCGGCCGCATCGTCAAAACAGATCTAGGTCGAGGTCCCGGCACTATTCGGCGTCGGGTTCAACCTAAAGCCGCGCAAGTACCTCTCTATCCACGCTATCCGTTGCAGTGACGGATAGGACCGTTGTGATGTGGGCGGCGGGCTTCGGTGCAACTGAGTGGCGACACCTAGCGTCAGAACAGGTCTGGCTTTTACTCGCCTTGACCATGACCGCCTCTCTCGGAGTCGCACTGCCGCCGCCGGAATCTTTTCTCATCGATGACATTTTCGACCGCTGTGGACAGGCTCCTGTATCGCATTGATTTCTCTGATGGATCACGAGTTTTCGTGCTGTGGAGGACGGTTGAGGTGAGATGCCACCCGAAACATGCCGATTGACTCGCTTTTCGCATAGGAACAAAAGAGGAACATTCTCGCTTTTAAACGAGATGGAAACCTGCTTTTGACGAAGGCCACAGATGGCGCAGCCGCGCGCGAACCTTACCCTCTCCGAGCTTCGAGACCATATCCGGCATCTCGAAGGAACGGCTGGCCGCCGCAAGGTCGTCCTGCCGTTCGGGGTCGCCGAAATCGACCGACACCTTCCGGGCGGGGGCCTTTCATACGGAGCGTTGCATGAGGTCGCCGGCGGCGGGACAGGGAGTGTCGATGGAGCGGCCGCAGCGCTGTTTGCGGCGGGCATCGCTGCCCGCACAAAGGGTAAAATCCTGTGGTGTCTGACAAGGCCAGACCTGTTTTTTCCGGCCATATCTCAGGCGGGCCTGCATGCCGACCGGGTGATCTTCTGCGAGGCCGACCGGGAAGCGGACGTGTTGGCTTCAATGGAAGAAGGCCTCTGTTTCGGTGGCCTTGGAGCGGTGGTCGGCGAGCTCGTACGTCTTCCCATGACAGCCTCGCGCCGTCTCCAGCTGGCAGCCGAAAAGACCGGCACGATGGGTATAGCGCTCCGGCGCTGGCGGCGGCAGACGGAAGCCTCGGACTTTGGCCAGCCCACCGCTGCAGCAACGAGATGGCGCGTGAGCGTCTTGCCGTCCGAACCGCTTCCCGTTGCCGGTGTCGGCCGGGCGCGATGGCTGGCGGAATTGATGCGTGTGAAGGCGGGCGAGTGTGCTGAGTTTGAAATAGGAGCCTGCGATGCCAAGGGTCGTATCCGTCTACTTCCCGCGTCTGGCCACGGATCGGCTCAGACGGCATGGAGCAGAAGCCGTGCCAGCTGAACGCCCGCTCGTCGTCATCTCGAAGAGCGGCTCCAAGCGATGGATTTCTGCCGCCGACAGCAAGGCGTCAAAGCTCGGTCTAAGAATCGGCATGCCCGCCAGCAAGGCCCAGGCGATGGTCGCCGATCTGGTCATGATTGACGCCGCTCCTGGCGAGGACGCCGCCGCGCTCGAGCGGCTCGCCCTTTGGGCGCTCCGGCAGTACACGCCGGTGGTCGCCGTGGATGGGACCGACGGCTTCGTGATGGACACCGAGGGAGCGGATCATCTGCAGGGCGGCGAAGCCCTCCTCGTCAGCGGATTGGTGAACAGACTGCGGGCGAAGGGATTGTCAGCGAAGGCAGCCGTAGCCGATACCTGGGGTGCGGCCCACGCACTTGCGCGGCTGACTTCGGACGATACGACCGTCGTTCCCGTTGGAGCGATTGCCAAGGTGGTAACCCAACTGCCGATCCACTGTCTCAGGCTGCCATCGGAAATGGTCCAGGGTCTGCGGGTGCTCGGTGTTGATACCGTCGGCCAGCTTTTTTCAATGCCGCGCGCACCCCTGACGCTTCGCTTCGGTCCGGAACCCTGCCGTCGCCTGGACCAGATGTTCGGCCGGATCGCCGAACCGATTGACCCGATCCGTACGCCGGACCTGGTCGAGGTATCCCGCAATTTCTCCGAACCGATCGGCGCGGCCGAAACCATCGCAAAATACACGCGCCGCCTCGTCGTCCAATTGACGGCTAGGCTGGAGGAGCGAGGGCTTGGCGTACGCCGATGCGACCTGATCATTCACCGCGTGGACAACATCAGGCAATGTCTGAGGGCGGGCCTCGCCAAGCCTGTCCGCGAGCCCGCCCGACTTTCGAAACTCCTCTGCGACCGCATCGAGAAGATCGATCCTGGCTTCGGAATCGAGAAGATGGCGCTCGTTGCCGTTATGGTAGAACCGCTGGAGGAGAAGCAAATCGCACCCTCGTTGATCGAGGAGACGATCGTCGACGTGACGCCATTGGTCGATATCCTCGGTAATCGCGGCCAGCGTCTCTATCGCGTCGCTCCCGTTGCTGCCGACGTTCCGGAAAGGTCCGTCAGGAAGATCAGTCCGACGGCAGACGAAACCGGAGAGAACTGGGCGGCGAAGTGGCCGAGGCCGTCACGTCTACTTTCGACGCCCGAGCGGATCGAGGTGATCGCCCTGCTTCCCGACCAGCCACCTGCCGTCTTCACCTGGCGCGGCAAGCGACGACGCGTAAAACGCGCCGACGGTCCAGAACGCATCTTCGGCGAATGGTGGCTTCGCCCCACGGAGATGTCCGCGGTTCGGGACTACTTCGTGGTCGAAGATGAGGTGGGTGAACGATACTGGATCTTTCGGGCCGGCGACGGGTTCGATGCGGAAACCGGCTCCCATCGATGGTTCCTCCATGGAGTGTTCGGATGAGATACGCCGAGTTCCAGGTCACGACGCATTTCTCCTTCCTGCGAGGCGCCAGTTCCGCCGAGGAACTCTTTGCCACAGCCGCGGTCCTCGGTATCGATGCGCTCGGTGTCGTCGATCGCAATACTCTGGCAGGAATCGTGCGTGCCTGGGAGGCGGCGAAGACGACCGGCGTGCGGCTCGTAGTCGGATGCCGGCTGGACCTTTCGGACGGCATGTCGATACTCGTTTACCCGACAGATCGTCCGGCTTACTCGCGGCTCTGCCGTCTGCTGTCGCTCGGAAAATCGCGAGGCGGCAAGGGAAACTGCGTTCTCGATTTCTCCGATTTCGCCCAGTACGCCGATGGCCTCATTGCAGTCCTCGTTCCTGACGAGGCGGACGAGACCTGCGGCATGCAGTTGCGCAAGCTCGCCGAACTCTTTGATGACCGTGCCTATGTCAGCGTCTGTCTGCGGCGTCGGCCGAACGACAGGCTGCGCCTCCATGGTATTTCGACCTTGGCGACCCGATTCAAAGTGCGGACAGTTGTCACCAATGACGTCCTGTTTCACGAGCCTTCCCGCCGCCAGCTACAGGACGTCGTGACCTGCATTCGCAACAAGACAACGATCGACGATGTCGGCTTCGAGCGCGAGCGACATGCAGACCGTTTCCTCAAGGCTCCCGAGGAAATGCATCGGCTGTTTGCCGAATACCCCGAAGCGTTGGCCCGAACGCGGGAGATTGCCGACCGCTGTCGTTTCGATCTGAGCCAACTCGAATATCAGTATCCCGAGGAGGCGATTGTTCCGGGCCTCGACGCCCAGCAGAGCCTTACGAAGTTCGCCTGGGAAGGGGCAGCCGAACGATATCCCGAGGGCATCCCCGAGAAAGTCAGGAGGGCAGTCCAGCATGAACTCGAACTCATCAGGGTCATGAAATACGCGCCCTACTTCCTGACGGTTTACAGCATCGTGCGGTTCGCGCGTTCAAGGGGCATTCTCTGTCAGGGCCGGGGATCTGCGGCGAACTCGGCTGTCTGCTATTGCCTCGGCATCACCTCGATCGACCCGGAAACAAATGATCTCCTGTTCGAGCGATTTGTGAGCCAGGAGCGCAACGAGCCGCCGGACATCGACGTGGACTTCGAGCACGAGCGGCGCGAAGAGGTCATACAGTGGATCTACGAGACCTACGGCCGGAGCAGGGCCGCACTCTGCTCGACGGTCACGCGATACCGCACGAAGGGCGCGCTGCGCGACGTCGGCAAGGCGCTATCGCTTCCCGAGGACATGATCGCCCAGCTTTCATCCGGCGTTTGGGGCTGGTCAGAGGGCGTCAGCGAGAAGCATCTCAAGGAGAACAATCTCAACGCCTCGGACTACCGCCTGCGGCTGACCCTCGATCTTGCCCGGCAACTGATGGGTGCGCCCCGTCACCTTGGACAGCATCCTGGCGGCTTCGTGCTGACCCATGACAGGCTGGACGACCTCGTGCCGATCGAGCCGGCCGCGATGGACGACCGTCAGGTCGTCGAATGGGACAAGGACGATATCGATGCGCTGCGCTTCATGAAGGTCGACGTCCTAGGGCTTGGAATGCTGACCTGCATGTCCAAGGCCTTTGCGCTGATGGCAGAACACAAAGGAGACAACAAGGACCTTGCGTCAATTCCGCAGGAGGACCATGCGACCTACGCGATGATCCGCAAGGCCGACACGCTTGGGACGTTCCAGATCGAGTCGCGCGCCCAGATGTCGATGCTCCCGAGGCTGAAACCGCAGACGTTCTACGACCTGGTGATCCAGGTGGCGATCGTCAGGCCCGGGCCGATCCAGGGCGACATGGTGCATCCCTATCTCAGGCGGCGGGAAGGCCGGGAAAAGGTCGAGTACCCGACGCCGGAACTGGAGGCGGTGCTGAGCAAGACGCTTGGCGTGCCGCTTTTTCAGGAGAGCGCGATGAAGGTCGCGATGGTCTGCGCCGGCTTTAGCGCGGGAGAGGCGGACCAGTTGCGGCGCGCGATGGCGACCTTCAAGCACACAGGAGGGGTTTCGAAGTTCAAGAACAAGCTGGTGTCCGGCATGGTGAAAAACGGCTATTCGCCGGAATTCGCGGAAAAGACCTTCAGCCAGCTCGAAGGTTTCGGCAGTTACGGCTTTCCCGAGAGCCATGCTGCGTCTTTTGCGCTGATCGCCTACGCCTCGAGCTGGGTGAAATGCCACCATCCGGACGCCTTCTGCGCAGCTCTCCTGAACTCTCAGCCGATGGGTTTTTACGCTCCGGCCCAGATCGTTGCCGACGCCAGGGTTCGCGGGATCGAGATCAGGCCCGTTTGCATAAATCGGTCCCGCTGGGATTGCACCTTGGAAGACGGGGCGGGTTCGCGTCATCGCGCGGTTCGACTTGGATTGCGAATGGTGCGGGGTTTGGCAACGGCAGACGCCGCGAGGATCGTCGCGTCGCGCGCCGGCCAGTTTTTCGTCTCGGCCGATGACATATGGCGGCGATCAGGCGTGCCCACGGCCTCTCTGGTCAAGCTTGCCGAAGCCGACGCTTTCCTCCCGTCGATGGGCCTTGAACGGCGTGAGGCGCTCTGGGCGATCAAGGCGTTGCGCGACGAACCGCTCGAACTATGGGTCGCGGCGGCGGAGCGGGAAGCGAAGGCGATTGCGGAAATGCAGGAACCCGCGGTCACATTGAGATCGATGACACAGGGCATGGAGGTCGTGGAAGACTACAGTCACACAGGTCTGACCCTGCGCCAGCATCCGGTGTCCTTTCTTCGTCAGGACCTCAGGAAGCGGAGCATCGTCACCTGTGGCGAGGCGATGGCCGAGCGGGACGGGCGATGGCTGATGACGGCGGGACTGGTCCTCGTGCGCCAAAGGCCTGGGTCGGCCAAGGGCGTGATGTTCATGACACTGGAGGATGAGACCGGAATCGTCAACGCCGTCATCTGGCCGAGCCTGTTTGAGAAACAGAGGCGGGTCGTGTTGTCCGCCACGATGCTCGCCATCAACGGCAAAATCCAGCGCGAGGGCGAGGTCGTCCATCTGGTCGCCCGGCGGCTGTTCGACCTGTCGTCCGATCTCGGAGGGCTCGGCGAGCGTGACGGAGCGTTTCCGTTGCAACATGGTCGCGGTGACGGGGTGGTTCACGGAAGCGGTTCGCCGGATTCGCGGGATCGACCAAAGCCCTTGGCACCGACGCGAGATCTCTACGAACCCGATTGGCACATCGACACACTGAAGGTCAAATCGCGGAACTTCCATTGATTGACAGAGGTATGGAGGGACCGGAGCGTTGCCGAAATACTGTATCACCTGTCACTTGACGGCCGCAACGGAGTGGGATCTACGATCCGGGAGACAGAAATTGGGAGCCGTACCGGGATCGACGCCACATGGACCGCGAAGGAGCCGATCGGGTGGCCCTGGCAGTCAACGCCGGAACGAGCGATGATCTACGCGAGGACTTCGAGGCCGCCGGATATCCGCTTCTTACGACTGAAATCGTCGCACCTGGACTCATCAAGGTCTATCCGCACCCCGCCTGAGGGAACTTGCCCGAGCAACCGAACGCTTACCCTACAAGACGGCAAGGTCCAGAATTACTCGCCCCGCCCGACGGCTGCCGCCCGTCGGAGGGAACTGTTTGAAGTGTGGCAGCGCTGATGGTGTTGTTTGGAGGCGAAGATTGCCGTCGTCGGAACCGCGGTTCCCGTCCCGGTGGCTACTGGAAACTGCAGGAATCGCAGCGGCTTGCACGGCGACGCAATTCATCCTTCGGTGGCCGGGATGGTTCCTCGCTTATTCAGGGGCAAGCTAAACTACCCCGCCGCCCGGCGTTACCGTGACGCCACCCAGTCATGCCAGTCGCCTTCATCGCCATGGAAGACGTTGAGGTCGATCCGGCCATCGACACCGTGCGACAGGCCGGAGCCCGAATACTGCCAGAAAACCCACTTCCGTTTTGGATAGACCTTGGACGGGTGAGCGGCGACCGAGCGCAGCCAGAAGGGATAGTCGAGGAACGCGCCCTTGAGATTGTCGCGATAGAAGTCGGGTGCAGTGTAGATGATCGGGCGCTGACCATAATGCCGCTCAAGCTTGTCCATGAAGACCTGCATTTTTTCGAGCACCCGCTCGCGCGAAGGCCGTCGCTTGCAGCTCGATTCACCATTCCACTCGACGTCGATCACCGGGGGAAGCGCGCCAGCTTCCTTCGGAACGTTGCGGATGAACCAGTCGGCCTGTTCGCCAGCCGTCCGGCACCAGTAGAAGAAGTGATAGGCGCCGCGCTTCAATCCGGCTTCCTTTGCCCGGCGCCAGTTCTTCTTGAACATCGGATCGAGATGATCCCCGCCGTCGGTCGCCTTGATATAGGCGAAGTTCGCCCCCTGCCTTCTCAGCCTTTCCCAATCGATCTCCGCCTGCCAGCGCGACACGTCGACGCCATGCACGGCAAGCTTTCTGGGCGATATGGACCCGAAATTAATCGGCTTGGCGTCGCGGAACCCGTAGCTGTAAATCTGCGAGCGCGTCTGCGGAGCTGTCCCCATCTCAGGCTTGTCCGGCGAAAGCATGGCAATCGGCCGGTCTGACGGAACGGGCGCGCCAACGGTTCTTGAAGCCGGCGCAAACGCCTGCGGTTGCGGTATCGATCCCGCCCAGGCCAATGTCTCCTGCGGCGGGGCAGCTTGCGCCGCGACGTCGCCGATATCGGCGGCAGGGACGGGCACGGCCGATTGGGCAACCGAGCCCGTCGTCTCCTCAGATGGTCGCCCGGCCTGAACGGTCGCAGGACGAGAATTGGCGGCGCAACCGGCCAATGTCAGGCAGGCAAGAAAAATTGCTGTCACATTCGATAGACGCATAAGAACCCATACGCAAAACAACTGCCGCCGATGCCAATCCCCTGCCGCCGGGACCGGCTGGCGTGAATGGCTAACGGAAAATTACCAAAAAAGACTGAATACAATCTTTATCGCCAAGGTTAACGGCGCGCGCATGCTTGCGGGTGCGTCACGGGAATTCTAGCCCAAGAATTTCTCTGTCAGCCGCGCCCACATGGCGGCGCCAACCGTCAGGTTCTCGTCTGCAAAGTTGTATTTCGAGCTGTGCAGGATCTCCGAGTTCAGGCCGTTGCCAAGGCGCAGGAAGCAGCCCGGCTTATGCTCGAGAAAATGGGAAAAATCTTCGCTTCCCGGGATGAGCGGGCACGTCAAGACCTGGTCCGGGCCGACGAGTTCCTCCGCAATGCCGCGGGCAAATTCGGTTTCCTTCTCGGAGTTGATGACGACCGGGTGGCCGCGCACATAGTCGACCTCGGCCCTGGCCCCATAGCCTTCAGCGACGGTCGCGGTGAGTTTGCGGATTCTCGCCTCCAGAATGTCCCTGATCGCCGGTTCGAAGGACCGGACACTCAGCAAAAGCGTAGCGATGTCCGGAATGACATTCGAGGCCTCGCCGGCATGGATGGAGCCGACGGTGACAACTGCCGTCTGCGTCGGATCGATGCTGCGCGAAACGACCGACTGCAGAGAGACGACAAGATTGCAGGCAATAACGACGGGGTCCACCGTCAGATGCGGCCTGGAGGCGTGGCCGCCCTTTCCCTTGATGGTGATTCGTACCGTGTCGGCAGCGGCCATCAATGGACCGGAACGCAAAAGCCAGGTGCCTTCCGGTGCGCCGGGATGATTGTGCAGCCCGAAAATTGCATCGCACGGAAAGCGTTCGAACAATCCGTCAGCGATCATCGCTTCAGCACCGCTTGCGGTCCCTGCTTCCTCGGCGGGCTGGAAGATCAGGTTGATCGTTCCGTCAAAACGGCGGGTGCGCGCCAGATATTGCGCAGCCCCAAGCAGCATCGTCGTGTGGCCGTCGTGACCGCATGCATGCATCTTGCCGGCGGCCCGGCTCGCGTAAGGTAGGGACGTTTCTTCCTGTATCGGAAGGGCATCCATGTCGGCACGGATCGCAATACTGCGTGGGCTGCTGCCTACCTTAAGACGTGCGACGACACCGTGGCCGCCGACATTGCGGCAAACCTCGTAGCCCCAGGAAACCAGTTTTTCGGCGACGAAGCGTGCCGTCTCGACCTCTTCGAACGACAGTTCCGGATTGGCGTGAAGATGCCGGCGGGTCGCGAGAAGCTCTTCCTTGAGCGGTTCGAAGTCGGAGATGCGGGCAAAAGCATTGTCGCGTGTCATCAGTCAGTTCCGATAGCTAGAATGAACGGGATGGTGGCGCCGCGGTTTGGCGCCGCGGGCAGAATGCGGAGCGTACAGATTGCCCGGCTAGATGAAGCGCGCGAGAAAGCTTCTCGTGCGCTGATGCTGCGGATTGCCGAGGACATCTTCGGGCTTGCCGTGTTCAACGACTTTGCCGCCATCCATGAAGATGACCCGATCGGCCGCTTCGCGCGCAAAACCAATCTCGTGAGTGACGACGATCATGGTCAATCCCTGGCTTGCCAGGTCCCGCATGGTGGATAAGACCTCACCGACGAGTTCGGGATCGAGTGCGGAGGTCGGCTCGTCGAACAGCATCAGCTTCGGCTTGATCGCCAGAGCCCGTGCGATCGCCACGCGCTGCTGCTGGCCGCCGGAAAGCTGGCGCGGATAACTGCCGGCTTTTTCCGAGAGGCCGACGCGCTCCAGAAGCGTCAGCGCATTTTCCGTTGCGGCCTTGCGGCTTTCGCCGTGGATGCCCACCGGCGCTTCGATGATGTTTTCGAGCGCGGTCATGTGCGGATAGAGGTTGAACTGCTGGAAGACCATGCCGATCTTGCGCCGCTGTGCAGCGATTGCATTGTTGGAGAGCTTCTCAAGCCGGCCCTTTCGCAATCGATAACCGATCTGCTCTCCATCGACCATGATAGAGCCCTGATTGATTGCCTCCAGATGGTTGATGCAGCGCAGGAAGGTCGATTTGCCCGAGCCGGATGGCCCGAGGATAACCACAACCTCGCCAGGGGCGACGTCAAGATCGATCCCTTTCAAGACTTCAAGCTGGTCGAAGGATTTGTGAACATTGCGTGCGTGGACGAGCGGTTCGACAGTTGCAAGGGCATTCAATGGCTCGCCTCCTGTGCGATGGCGGGTGAGGGGGTATCGGGTACGATCGGCGCGCCTGCCTGTCCGGCAGGCTTCGCCGCGCTGCCGGAGCGTCTGTCGCCTCTGCTGTAGTAGCGCTCGATATAGCCCTGGCCGATGTTGAGGATCGAGGTAATCAGCAGGTACCAGACCACCGCGACGAGCAGCATCGGAATGATCTCGAACGTGCGGTTATAGATCGACTGGACCGAATAGAGCAGGTCCGCCATGGCGATCACGCTGACGAGAGAGGTCGCCTTGATCATGCTGATGAGCTGGTTGCCGGTTGGCGGAACGATGGAGCGCATTGCCTGCGGGATGATGATCCTGCGCAGTGCGCGTGCCCGCGTCATGCCAAAGGCTTCGGCCGTTTCCGCCTGTCCCCTGTCGACGGAAAGAAGGCCGCCGCGGATGATCTCGGCCATGTAAGCCGCCTCGTTGAGCGCCAGGCCGACGATTGCCGCCGTCATCGGCGTGATGACGGAATTTGTATCCCAACTGGCCAATGTCGGTCCGAACGGCACGGTGATCGAAATCGACGGAAAGAGCGTCGACAGGTTGTACCAGAAGATGAGCTGCACCAGGAGCGGCGTGCCGCGGAAGAACCAGATGTAGAGGCCGGCAAGGGAATGGGCGAGCCGGTCCGTCGACAACCGCGCAATGGCAAGCAGCAGACCGAGCGCTATGCCGATCAGCATGGCAACGACCGTCAGTCCCAGCGAGACGTAAAGGCCGCTGATGACCGTCGGGTCAAAGAAATATTGTGCGACGACCGGCCAGCCGAAATTCTCGTTGTTTGCAACGATCCATCCAAAATCGGCCGCAATGCCAAGTGTCAGCGTCCAAAGGACCAGGCGATCGATGCGAAACGGCTTGTGCGCGTTGACGACGTCGCGGGCACCGCCCGAAGGCGATGCGTTTTTGTGGTTGTTGGCGCTCATTTTGGCAACATCCCGCCGAGATTGATGCCCGGCTCTTTGATCATGTTGTTCTCAAGGCCCCATTTCTTCATGATCGCGGCATAGGTGCCGTTGTCCATCAGAACTTTCATGCCGTCGTGCAACACCGGTCCGAGCGGCGATCCCTTCGGCACGACCGCACCCTGGTAGAGATCTTCAAAGCCGTTCTTCTGGCCGACGCCGGTGAGCTCGAGCTGGCCATTAGACTGCGACACAAAATAGGTGAGGGGAGCCTGGGACGAGAAGAATGCATCCGAGCGCTTGGACCTGACGGCAAGGATGGAGCTCGGCTGGTCGGTGAAGGATTGAACCTCGATCGCCTCCTTGCCGTCGGTCTTGCACTTTTCGGCCTGGACCTTGATGACCTTCTCCGCCGACCCGCCAGCCATGACGGCAATGCGCTGTCCGCAGGCAGTCTCCAGCGAGGTTATGCCGTTCGGATTGCCCTTGTGCACGGCGAAGACGACGAATTCCTGCACCCAGTCGACGAAATCGTTGGCCTCTTCGCGGCTCTTGAAATCGCCGACAGGACCGAAGGCGAATTGATAGCGGCCGGAATTGACGCCGGCGAGGAGTGCCGGCAGGCCGCCGACGGTTGCGTGCTCGATCGTAACGCCGAGCACCTGGCCGAGCGCGTCCGTGAGGTCGGCGCTTGCACCTTCCATCTTCGTTCCGGTGACGATCTCGTAGGGCGGAAAGGAGCCGTTGTTGACCGAGATCATCTTGCCGGCGGTCTTGATCTCCTCGGGAAGCTTTGCCCGCAGTTCCTCGTTGACGGTGAGCTTCGGAAGTTTTGCATCCTCGGCCATGGCCATTCCAGAGAGCAGGGCGCTGGCAAGAGCGAAGGAGGTGATGGATTTCAATGGCATTTCTTATTCCCCTTTTTGGTTTGTATGGAACAGGTTCAGGATTCGGCTGCGGCAAGCTGCGGGCGATCTGAGGACGCCTGCAGCGGAAAAAGCTCTGCCGGCGTGAGCGCTCGCGGCAGGATGCCCTGCGCGTGCAGCTCCCGGGCAAAATCGGCAATCATCGCACAGTTGGCATCAAGGCCGCTTTCGTCCCAGTCCGGTGGCAGATCTGCCGAGACCCTCAAGAGTTCATCGAGCATCCATGGCGTGGTGTCGGCATATTTGCGGCGCTTCGTCGTCCAGACGCGCTTGGATTCATCGATCAAGGTGCTGAGTTCTTCGAGGACCCATGGATGTTGCGCCGCCACCGTCGCCTTGACGCCAATGAGATGCATGCCCGGCACGTAGCCGACGTCGTCGAAATATTGGCGTTCGGCACCGCGAAAATCTGCAAGCACCTGGCGGAACGGCGTATCTTTATCGAAAAAGCCCTCGGGCATGAAGGGTGTGAAAACCGCATCCAGCCCGCCCTCTTTCAGGAGCTCGACCATCGGCCGCTCGCCGGGCGCGGCCTCGATGCGTCCCGGGCGGCCAAAGCCGTCGAGACGATCGGTGACAGGGTGGGCTTCCGTCAACCGGCCGGCAAACCACATCGCATCCTCGACGCCGACACCTTCACGGCGCAAGGCTGCGCGCGTCCAGGTATTTCCGGAATCGCGCCATCCAGTCACACCGATCCGCTTTCCAGCAAGCTGACGCAGTTGCGTGATCGGGCTCTGCTTCGTCGTGATGATGCAGCGATGGCGAAAGCCGCGCATGATGAAGTTCGGGATGCCGACCACCGTCTCGTCGCCGTCGGCGCGAAGCTGGGTATATCGGCTGAAGGACATTTCCGCCGCCTCGTGGACGTCGTCTTTTCCAATATGGGAGATGAGCGTGCCAACCCTTTCGACCTTCACGTCGAGGCGGGGTGACGAGACCTCTCCGAGCACCAGCGGGGTCATGTAGTCCCAGTCGCGCAGGGCCAGTCGTATCGTTACAGTCATGCATTTCGCTCGCAAAGAATGGTCATTTCTGTTCGTAGATAAATGTTCACTTTGCTGCGATCAAATGTTATTACGTTATTGAACATTTAATCTTGGCGCAAAATATGAACGACACACGAAATGCCGATTGGTTTGCCCAAAAGTTAAGCGACAAGTCCATTCGCGGAATTGCGTTGGAAACCAGTGCCTTGATCAGGGCAGGTGCACTTCCCGTCGGAACCAAGCTGCCTGCGATCCGCGACCTTGCCTTCGCGCTTGGCGTCAGCCCCGCGACGATCTCCGAGGCCTGGAGCGAGCTGCGCCGCCAGAAGATCATCAGCGGGCGCGGCCGCAACGGCACCTGGGTCAGCGGCGATCGGTTCGTTGCCAAGCCCGAGAGGCTTGCAAGTTCCGGCAACTACGGCGAGGGCGTGCTCGACCTCACGGCGGCGGTCCCGGATGTACGCCTGCTGCCGCCCCTCACAGACGCCCTGGCATACGGCGCCTCGGCGGAAAACCTCAACAGCTACGAACGCAGCCGTATCCTGCCGGAGCTCGAAGCGGCCGTGCGGCGCGACTGGCCCTACGAGCCGGAGGCCTTCCTTGCAACAAATGGCGGATACAACGCCGTCTATACGCTGTTGCATGCGTTAGTGATGCCTGGCGCTTCGGTCGCAATCGAGAACCCGACGGCCATGCGCCTTCTCGATATACTCGAGGATCTGGGCGTGCGTATCCTGCCCGTTCAGTGCGACAAGGACGGCCCCCTGCCGTCGTCGCTCGAAGCGGCCATGAAATATCGTCCCGTTGCATTTCTGTTTCAGCCGCGGCTCCACTCCGTGACCGGCCAAAGCGTCAGCAAGGCGCGCCTGGAAGCTCTGGGAAATATTTTGGCAGGGAGCGACACGCTGATTATCGAAGACGATGGCGTGGCCGACATTTCCGGCTCACCGAAGCATTCCTTGGGAGGGCGCTATCCGGACCGCGTCATACACATCCTGTCCTATTCGAAGACGCTGGGTCCGGACCTGCGTCTTGCCGTGCTGTCGAGTTCCCGGGCGATCGTGGAGCAGATTCAATCCTATCGGAGCTTCAGCGCCGGCTGGACCAGCCGGATTCTGCAAGCAGCGGCAGCGTGGCTGCAACGCGATCCCAGGACCGAGGAAATCCTTGCCCGGGCGCGCAATATCTATCAGCAGCGCCACGATGATCTGACGAATGCGCTGCGCGAGCGCGGCGTCGAGTTGGATGATGGAGGAGGCCTCTGCGCCTGGATTCCGGTCGCGTCAGAGCCTTTTGCGATGGTCACCTTGGCGGCGAGAGGGATTGCAGTTCACCCCGGCGCAAAGTTCTCGATCCTGCCCAGCAATCATATCAGGGTCGCAACGGGCAATCTTTCGGAGCGTAGCAGCGAGGTCGCGGATGCCATCGCGCTCGCCTGCACGACCAGCTGATCCTGGATTTGATTAAGTGTCCGAGCGTCCAGATAGGATGGTAGGGTTGGACACCAGGCAGCCTCAAAGGATTGATGAACGCCAGACACTGAGCTCGTCGGCGCGTGACAACCGGATGTCTTTCTCCGGAGCCGGACTCACGCCCCTGGAGTGCGACGTAAGGTTGCCTACGGAGGATTTCCATGCGTATCCTTATACGGCCGAACAATGGGTTTTCACCGTCTTGGCAGCAGAACAAACACCGTGGTGGGCATGGGTTTCGCCTGCAGTGGCATTGGCGATCCTGTTGGTGACGCCGTTTACAGGCAGCGCGGGCCTTGTTGTTGCGGCTGCCGGAGTAGCTCTGATCGCCACCGTCTTTGCCGCGGTATTTCACGCCGCGGTTGTCGCCCAGCGGGTCGGCGAGCCGTTCGGCACGTTGGTTCTGGCGATCGCCGTCACCGTGATCGAGGTAGCGCTGATCGTCTCGGTGATGATCGCAGCTCCGGGAGAAAAGGCGGACCTGGCTCGCGACACCATATTCGCCGCTGTCATGATCGTGATGAACGGTATCGTCGGCCTGTGCCTGCTTTGCGGGGGCATGCGTCACCACGAACAGGGATTTCAGCTCCAGGGAGCGAGTGCTGCCTTGGCCGTATTGGCCGCGCTCACCGTCCTGACGCTGGTCGTGCCAAACGTCGTCACGCGCGCAGCGGGGCCGATGTTCAGTACACCGCAGCTTGTCTTTGCCGGTGCAGTTTCATTGGTTCTTTACGGGTCATTCATCTTCGTCCAGACCGTGCGGCACCGCGACTACTTCCTGCCGTTCGAGGCCGATAACGAGGATGCGCACGCGCCGGTGCCCTCAAACAGGACGGCAGCCACGAGCGCAGCTTTGCTGCTCGTCGCGCTCGTGGCGGTGGTGGGCCTTGCAAAAGCTCTGACGCCTTCGGTGGAGGCAGGCGTAGACTGGCTCGGCGTGCCGAAGGCCGTCGTGGGAATCGTCATTGCGGGCGTCGTGTTGCTTCCTGAATGTCTGGCGGCGCTCAAGGCAGCGCGGGCCAACCGACTGCAGACCAGCCTGAACCTGGCGCTGGGATCGGCCCTTGCGACAATCGGCCTGACGATCCCTGCCGTTGCGCTCGTCTCGATCGTGCTTGGCGAGCCCCTGGCGCTTGGCCTGGAGGAGAAGGATCAGACTCTGCTGGTGCTGACGCTGATCATCAGCGTGATCACATTGGGTACGGCCCGAACCACGGTGCTTCAGGGGATCGTGCACCTGGTCGTCTTTGCAGTGTTCTTGTTCTTTGCCATCGCGCCGTAGCCCTCCTACAAGATCGCGCTCGTGCAAGCATGGGCTGAAGCCGGCAACCTCGTCGAAGAGCGTGAGCGGGATGCCCTTGCCTGGGCCGAGACGGTGACGCGCGCCGTTGCACCTAAGCGCGGGCCGACGATGACCATCGCAATGGCTTTCTTGGTCCCATTGAAGAAAGCTGTGATCGCACTGCCCTCGCGGTAAATCATCGCCTGCACTGGGTAGCTCATCGCGGCAGGCGCTCTCCAGGAGTGGCAAAAACCATTGCTGATCTGTATTCACTCCTAGACGGCTCGAAACCCGGGCATCTCGCTTTCACCTTGATGGCAATCCTCTTCAAACTCACGCAAGAAGTGATCCATGGACATCAATCAGGTTAGGTACTTTCTCAATTTGGCGGAAACCTTGAATTTCACCCAAGCCGCACGTCGAAGTGGTGTCTCGCAGCCAAGTCTCACTCGAGCAATCCAGCGTCTAGAGGAAGAATTGGGCAGTCCACTGATCTATCGCGATGGCAAGGACAGCCGACTTACGGCGCTTGGCCGCGACGTCCAGGCCGAATTCATGCGGATTGAACTCGCGCTTCGAAACGTGCTCGAGCATTCCGAGAGCACGGTGCTCGGCCGACGCCGTATTCTCGACATCGCCGTTGCCCCGACCATAGGCCCCGCTACCTTTGCCGCATTCTTCGACGACGCGCTTGGAAAGCTTCCTTCCATAAAGATCAACATGCATCAGCTGTTGGCCGGAGAAGGCGCGGACGAAGTGCTTTCGGGCAAGTACCACGCCTGCATCCTGCCGCGGGCGCCGCGTCCCAACCCCAAGTTCAACGTCGTGCCGCTGTTTTCCGAGCGATTCCTCCTTGCCTGTGCGGAGAGCCATCCGCTGGCGGGCAAAGATGTCGTCAGCACCGAGGCAATTGCCGCCTATCCTTACGTTGACCGGCTGGCCTGCGAGTTTCACACCGAGATCACCGAGCACCTGATGGACCAAGATGCGGTCATGCAACCGCGCTTCAGTGCCGAGCGCGAGGACTGGGTCCAGCAAATGGTAGCCGAAGGCCGCGCGATCTGCATCATGCCCGAACGATCCGTCGTCGTGCAGGGCATAGCGACGCGCCCGGTTGAAGGGATATCATTGGAACGCGAACTGGTCTTCGTGACGGTCTCCGGTTCCGGTACGCCGCTCGAGATCCGCAAGATCGCGCAGATGGCAGCTCGGTACGACTGGGCGTAAGCGGACAGAACTGTCCTTATGGTACGGCTATCGAATCTATGCACACCTGATATTGGGAATCCCCGTGGGCCTTCGCCATATTCAGGCAACAAATCCGAGAACGGAGATAGGCAATGACCTACGCAAAGACCGACGAAGCGGTCAGCAAACTTACGTCCGAGCAATATCGGGTGACCCAGCAAAACGGCACCGAACGCCCCTTTACAGGGGAATACCATGACAACAAGAGGTCGGGGATCTATGTCGACATCGTTTCGAGCGAGCCGCTGTTTGCCTCGGGCGACAAGTTCGATTCCGGCTGCGGCTGGCCGAGCTTCACCAAGCCGATCGTGTCGGAAAACGTCAAGGAACTGCGAGATGGCTCCCAAGGCATGATCCGCACCGAGGTGCGCTCGGCGCATGGCGACAGCCACCTCGGACATGTGTTTCCCGACGGTCCTCAAGAGCAAGGCGGCCTGCGTTACTGCATCAATTCCGCGGCCCTGCGCTTCATTCCGCGCGACGAAATGGACGCCGAGGGCTACGGTGCATATCTCAACCAGGTGGAGGATATCTAAATGACCGAGAAAGCTGTTCTGGCTGGTGGTTGCTTCTGGGGAATGCAGGACTTGATCCGCAAGCTGCCCGGGGTCATTCAGACCCGCGTGGGCTACACCGGCGGCGATGTGCCGAACGCGACCTACCGAAATCACGGTACCCACGCCGAAGGCATCGAGATCATCTTCGATCCCGAGATGATCAGCTACAGACGGATTCTGGAGTTTTTCTTCCAGATCCATGATCCGACGACAAGAAACCGGCAGGGCAACGATGTCGGCGCCTCCTACCGGTCGGCGATCTATTACGTTGACGACGAGCAGAAGAAAATAGCCGAGGACACCATCGCAGACGTCGACGCTTCGGGTCTGTGGCCCGGCAAGGTGGTGACCGAGGTCGAGCCGGCGGGAGATTTCTGGCAGGCGGAACCCGAGCATCAGGATTACCTGGAGCGCTATCCAAACGGCTACACCTGCCACTTCCCGCGCGCCAACTGGGTGCTGCCACGGCGCTCGGCGGCCGAATAGCCGGCCGCCTGTCTCCTGCCAGGCAGATCGGCGCCCCATTCTAAAAGTGCGGCGGATGCGCCGGGCCATAACGGAGCACGTCGTGCGGATTGGACGCCGCCACCAAGGAGCGGCGCCGGCAGTGCCGGCGCTCCGCTGACATAAACATCTGGCCAAAGATTGGTTTGAACGAACATCCAGATAGTCGGTCTCCGTGGCTGATGTAGAATGCTTATTTCCTCACAGCGACGGAGCATTCCCATGGCCTTCCACACGCAACGGGTTCAATTTGCCGGCCATTCCGGCGCAACCCTGGCTGCCCGCCTCGACGTGCCGAACTGGCCCTTACGCGCCTACGCACTTTTTGCCCATTGCTTCACCTGCTCCAAGGATTTGGCCGCAGTTCGCCGCATTGCAGCGGAGCTTGCGCGCGAAGGTATCGCTGTCATGCGTTTTGATTTCACGGGTCTGGGATCGAGCGAAGGCGAATTTGCTTCGACAAATTTCTCCTCCAATGTCGCCGACCTGCTTTCGGCGGCCGACTATCTTCGTCAGCACTACCGGGCACCGTCAGTGCTGATCGGCCACTCGCTCGGCGGCGCAGCGGTGCTGGCCGTCGCCAGGAACATTCCTGAAG
>NZ_JABEPH010000625.1:0-1831 GCF_013004495.1 Rhizobium sp. SEMIA 4085 | reverse complement strand
CGCTCGACGAGCGCTGGCGTCCGACGATTGTCTTCATCCTCTTTGCAGTGCTGCTGATCCCCCTGTTGATCCCGTCGGTACCGCGCAAAGGTCTGAACGCGATCCTGCTCTTCGCCGTGCTGCCGATCGTCTCGTTCTTCCTGCTGTACGGCGGCTTCGGCCTTGAAGTCGTCGACTCGCCGCTCTGGGGCGGCCTGCTCGTGACGCTGGTCGTGTCCTTCGTCGGCATGGCCGTCTCGCTGCCGTTCGGCATCGTGCTCGCGCTTGGTCGGCGATCGACAATGCCCGTCGTGAAGATGGTCTGCGTCACTTTCATCGAAGTGATCCGCGGCATACCGCTGATCACAGTCCTTTTCATGGCAAGCGTCATGCTGCCGCTCTTCCTGCCGACCGGCTGGAATGTCGACAAGCTGATGCGCGCGGTGATCGGTGTCTCGATCTTCGCCTCCGCCTATATGGCGGAAGTCATTCGCGGTGGCCTGCAGGCGATCCCGAAGGGCCAGTATGAGGGAGCCGATTCACTCGGTCTTGGCTACTGGCAGAAGATGCGGCTCATCGTTCTGCCGCAGGCGATCAAGCTGGTCATCCCGGGGATCGTCAATACGTTCATCGGCATGTTCAAGGATACGTCGCTCGTTTCGATCATCAGCATGTTCGACCTGCTCGGCATCGTGCGCCTGAACTTTACCGATTCCAACTGGGCAAGCTCGGTCACGCCGCTGACAGGCCTCGTCTTCGCAGGCTTCATCTTCTGGATTTTCTGCTTCGGCATGTCGCGCTATTCCGTGTTCATGGAACGCTACCTCGACACCGGCCACAAACGATAAGAATGAGGGAATAAACATGGCTGAACCCAAGAAAATGACCGTTTCCGCAACGGACGTGGCGGTCGAAATCATCAACATGAACAAGTGGTACGGTGATTTTCACGTGCTGCGCGACATCAACCTCAAGGTCATGCGTGGTGAGCGCATCGTCATCGCCGGCCCGTCGGGGTCGGGAAAGTCGACGATGATCCGTTGCATCAACCGTCTGGAAGAGCACCAGAAAGGCCACATTCTCGTTGACGGCACGGAGCTCACGAACGACCTGAAGAAGATCGACGAAGTGCGCCGCGAAGTCGGCATGGTGTTCCAGCACTTCAATCTATTTCCGCATCTGACGATCCTCGAAAACTGCACGCTGGCGCCGATCTGGGTGCGCAAGATGCCGAAAAAGCAGGCCGACGAGGTCGCCATGCACTTCCTGAAGCGCGTCAAGATCCCGGAACAGGCGAACAAGTATCCCGGCCAACTTTCCGGCGGCCAGCAGCAGCGCGTGGCGATTGCTCGCTCGCTCTGCATGAACCCGAAGATCATGCTATTCGACGAGCCCACCTCGGCGCTCGATCCGGAAATGATCAAGGAAGTGCTGGATACGATGGTGGGCCTTGCGGAAGAAGGCATGACGATGCTCTGCGTCACCCACGAAATGGGCTTTGCCCGTCAGGTCGCAAACCGCGTCATCTTCATGGACCAGGGCCAGATCGTCGAACAGAATTCGCCCGCCGAATTCTTCGACAACCCGCAGCACGAGCGCACCAAACTCTTCCTCAGCCAGATCCTGCATTAAGCGAAAGAACTGCCTTGAGAAAAGCCGCCGGAGAGGCCCTCCGGCGGCGTTTATTTTATCGCCAGCGAGCATCCTCATCGCTCACAACCACGGTTGCAAGATCACCCGCCTGAACGGCAACGCACACTGAAGGATCGGCATCCGTTCAGCCATGGAAAAGCGGAGGGGCATACCTATCTAGGATAGCATTGCCGACCCACGTCATGGAGCACCCCGATGA
>NZ_JABEPH010000624.1:0-1832 GCF_013004495.1 Rhizobium sp. SEMIA 4085 | reverse complement strand
GTTCTTGACCGCGTCGCTAACGGAATCCGGTGTAATTTATAGTCCACGAGGAACATATGTCGAGACTGCCGCTATCTATACTTTTAATTATTTTGGCAATTATCCCGTTGGCGGCGTTCGTACTCATCGGAGTATCAACATCACTGGGATATTACCACGATTACTCTATGTTCCGAAGCGCACAGACAACGCATCAACTTGGGCGGGAAGGCGGATTCCTCGCCCAGGCTATAGCGGCGGAAGCGTTTGCAGGCGCCGACGTCCGTCGGGCAAAGCGAGCCGCATCGGACAGGGCTTTTACAGCGGTCTTTTCCGCGTACGACTCTTGGAAAAAGGCATTTGACGATCCGGCCATAGAACGGGCAGTGCAGATCATTCGTGAAAAGCGGGAGAATATCGATAGCTTCCGCCGGCGCGTCGATGACGGAACGGCTGGCGAGGCGGAGGGGGCCGTTGCCTTGCGCCCAGCTGCCGTTGCTGGTTTGGAGCTCGTCCGTCGCACTGGGGCGACTGTCAACGATTTGGATTTGTCACGCCAAATTACGGGTTTTCACGCGCTGATGCAGATCACGGAAGCTAGTTTGCTGGAGATCAGGCCCGGCCGAGCCTACATCAAAAATTCAGCGATGTCCGTCGATTTATTTTCGTCCCTCTTACAGTCAAAAAATCTAAAGCAGCTTTACGTGCCTGCGATGCACGAATTTCTCCCTGCCGATCTCGTCAAATCTTATGACGACTTCGAGGCCAGCGCCGCAGGCAAGTTCATCGCGGGCGTTCGCGATCAGATGTATGCGAACCAGCCGGGCGTTTCCTTCCCCTCTGAGACGTTGGATCGATGGAATGAAATCACCCAACAGCGGGCTGCTTTTTTGACCGAGCTCATAATGCGCACCGGCGACAAACTGGACGAGATGGCATTTCAGCGGTACGCCGATCTTCGCAATGCCTTTATCGCTTACTCCGGCGCTACGCTTCTGATCATGTCTACGGTACTCATTCTGTGCATTTCGGTCTTTCGGAGAATTTCAAGCTCCATTCGGACTCTGACCAGCCGAATGAAGGCACTAGCAGAAGGCGATATGTCGGCGCCGGTGCCCTTGACGATTCGACGCGACGAGATCGGGGACATGGCGCGTTGCCTTGAGTTTTTCCGCGGCGCGGCCATACAAAAAAATCAAATGGAGACATCCGCGGAAGCTGAGCGCATTCGTTCTGAGAAAGAGAAGCTGGATATTCAGATAAGGGCTGAAAAAGAAGCAGAAGAGCGCCTCGTTCGAGCGACGACGGCATTGGCAACCGGGTTGAAGCGGATGGCGGATGGAGACTTGATTTATGAGATTGAGGAGCCCTTAGCGCCACAGTTTGAAAGGTTGCGCGGGGATTTCAACGCTTCCATTCGTCAGCTCCGGCACGCGCTTGTTACCGTCGGCCATTCAGTCGAAACGGTCACGAATGGCAGCTCGGGCGTCTCGGCCGCATCTGAAAATCTTTCAAGACGCACCGAGCAGCAGGCGGCTTCGCTCGAGGAAACTGCAGCCGCGTTGGAGGAAATAACCGTCAACGTCGCATCGACCACAAAGAGGACGGCCGAGGCGCGCGGAGCCGTCCAACAGATGCGAGATCATGCGGAAATGTCCGGTCGGGTTGTACGCAATGCTATCGGAGCCATGCATCGCATCGAAAACTCCTCCAAACAGATTTCGCAGATCATCAGCGTCATCGACGCGATCGCCTTTCAAACGAACCTCCTGGCGCTGAACGCCGGTGTCGAAGCAGCGCGTGCTGGCGACGCGGGAAAAGGCTTCGCGGTTGTTGCCCAGGACGTCAGGGAG
>NZ_JABEPH010000623.1:0-1849 GCF_013004495.1 Rhizobium sp. SEMIA 4085 | reverse complement strand
GCGCCCCCCTCGTCGTTTCCCCCGACGCCTATATCGAGGGTTTGCTCTGGAAGGCGATCGGAGCCCACCCCGCAGGCGCCAAGGGGCCTGGTTTCGGCTCCTGGGCCTTTCCGCCGAAAATTCCGGACCTTCCGGATCTCGATTCCAAAACCTGATGCCACTTCGATTTGACCTCAAAAGGACTGGATCATTGCCATGGTGACATATCTGCATCGACTGACGCCCGCCAAGGTCTGGCTGGGTGTCATCCCCACGCTCTGGTGGAATGACGATTTCATCAACATCGATATCGGTATCCCCTACGAGCAGGCTCTGAGTGAAATGGCGCTCGCCGGCTATGTCGGATGTGGCGTCGGCCACAAATATCCGACGGACCCGAAAGTATTGCGACCTGCCCTCGAACTCAGGGGATTGCGGATTTCCGAGCCTTGGGTAAGCACCTACTTCACCATCAAGGCGATGAAGCGTCATACCCTGGACAATGTCGATGCTCAGCTCGATTTCCTCGAAGCCATGGAAGGTGACAGCAACGATCCGCGCAGGGCCGATCTGGTCGTCTCAGAGTTTGGCCGGGCCGTCAATCCGCTTCCGGTAGCCCTGTTTCCGAATTGTCCGGATTTCTCCGAGGACGAGTGGAAATACCTTATCGAAGGGTTGCATGAGGCGGGGGAGAAAGCCAGGGCACGCAACCGCCAGCTCTGCTATCACCCGCATCTGGGAACCGGGGTGATGAAGACGGAAGCGATCCACCGGCTCATGGACGAGACGGATCCCAGGCTGGTCAACATGCTTCTCGACACCGCACACCAGGCGGCTGCCGGTGTCGATCCGCTGGCGCTGGCCAGAAAATACGCCCACCGCATCAAGCATGTTCACCTGAAAGATATTCGCGCCGAGGTGGTTGGGGCGATTAAGGCCCGTGAATTGTCCTTCCAGCAAGGTATCGAGATGGGAATCTTTACCGTTCCGGGTGATGGCTCCATCGTGACCTTTCCGGAAATCCTCGATGCGTTGGCCGCGGCGGATTTCGCCGGTTGGATCTGCGTCGAAGCAGAGCAGGACCCGGCCAAGGCCAATCCGCTGCAATATGCGAGAATGGGCCGCGAATATCTACGCAAGCTGCTCGGATGGTAGCCCCGGCGAGAGGTTTGACCTCTTTTGGTTTGGATTCTGGATCTGATTCAGATCCGTCTGAGTACGACATAAAGTCTGATCACGTGCTTCGTGTGGGTTCCACACAAATCACAGTTGACGTAATTCCCTGCTCGCCGTCTCGTTCCGTAAGATCGTTCGGAACGTTTTCGAAGAACAGATCGCAATCCTGGAAGGTGCGAATTCCTCAATAAACTAGAGATTGATCGATAACCACGCGTTATTGGATAACGATAGCCGGAGCGATGAAGATGTCAGAGGCATTCAAGCGAGATATATATTTCAGCTTCTTTATGTTTACAGCGGATTTGAGGCCGAACGACGCGGACTACACCCAGGTTCTCGTCAGACATCTGAAGGCTCTTACCGACATCGGCTACACTGGCTTCGATGTGCATATCGCCCCAGGACCTGCCCACGCCGGTCATCACGCTGAGGTCGAAAGCTATGTCCGCCTCAAGAAGGCGTTCGATAAGGCAGGCTTCCAGGATGTGAAGTTCACAACCAATGTGGGGACCACGCGAACCTACGATCCGACCTCGCCCTACGAGGAACAGCGCAAGCAGGCTCTGTCCTATCTCAAATCCCGCGTCGCCATCACGTCGGGGCTGGGTGGGGAGAATACGATCATGTCAGGGCCGTTCCTCTACCCCTATGGTATCTTTCCGCTGACGGATGACGGTGAGGAGATCTGGAG
>NZ_JABEPH010000622.1:0-1856 GCF_013004495.1 Rhizobium sp. SEMIA 4085 | reverse complement strand
CGCCGATGCACGACATCGCGCAGGGGGCGTCCGCATTCCGCATGGCGCAGATTGTCGTTGATCCACTTGAAGCGGTCGAGATCGATGAAGAGGCAGGCAAGCTCCTGGCCAGCGGCGTCGGCTTCGGCGATCTTGCCGTCGAGGGCGGTCTCGAAGCCTTGGCGGTTCAACAGGCCGGTGAGATGGTCGGTGATCGCCTGGCGGTGGTTGCGGTCTTCCGAGGCCTTCAGTGCGGTCACGTCGGTCATGACCGACAGCGAGAGCTGGTTTGGTCCGGTGGCTTTCTTGGATTCCAGGATCAGCACGTCCATGATGCGGCCGCCTGCGCAGAGGAACTTAACGGTCACGTCCAGTGCCGCGCCGTTCTCGAATCCTTCCTTGCGGTTTTGGAACGCGTCGCGGGTATCGGGCGTCACGAGTTCGGAAAATCTGCGTCCGATCACCTCAGCCCTGCCGTAGCCCGTTGCGACCAGCCAATAGTCGCTGACCGCTATGATGCGATCTTCGTTGTCCAGCGAGAAGAGCATGGCGGGCGTGAGGTTATAGATATCGGTTGCGAGGCGGTGGGCGAGCTTCAGTTCCTTCTCCTCGCTCTCCAGCTTCGTCTGCATCTCGTTGAAGCTGCGGGCAAGGCGGCCGATCTCATCGCTTGACTGCCAATCGACGTGATGGCGCGATCCAAGCTGACGGGTGGCCTCTATGGCAGCGATAAGCTGCATGAGTGGCTGGATGACGAAGAGGCGGTTGCCGATCAGTGCGGTGCCGAAGACGGTGAGCACGGCGAAGATGAAGATCGATATGAAGACGACTTCTTCATGCTTCAGGCCGGAGAAGAGGCCAAGCTTCGGATAATAGACCGCGATGCTGCCAAGGTTCTTCGGACCGTCGACCGTGTTGTAGATGATTGCGCGGGAAACCTGAACGAGCTCGCCATCGAAGGATTTCGGGATGGTCGATTGCGTCACGTTGAGCTGACTGGATTGATCGCGAACCTCGACCTTCACGATCGCGCCCTGCGAAACCATCGTGGCGCTGATCTGCGTTACGCTGTCTTCGTCCAGATCCCAGAGCGGCTTTGCGAGCGCCTGGGAATTGGCAACCAGAAGAACGGAGATGTGGTCGCGTATTTCCTTGTCGGCGCGCTCGGAGGAAAGGAAGAGAAACAATACAAAAAGCGGAGCGACAAATATGAGAAGCGCCCCGCAAACAATCGCAAAAAATCTGTTCTCAACGGAATTGTTCATGGTTCCGTTTTCTCCCCGGGCTCTCGCTTCGCGGCCATGACGGCAAAGAGCGGCAAGTGTAGAAATGCTTGGGGAATGCTTTCACGAATGTGTTAAATGTTGCTGAAGTGGCTCGCGTTAAAATTGATAAGGCCCGCCTTCCAGGGGAAAGCGGGCCCTATAATTACGAATTGGTGTATGCGGATTATGCTTCCGCTTCGCCTTCGCCTTCAGCCGGAGCTTCTTCTTCAACGCCAGCGGCCGGAGCAACGATCGTTGCGATCGTGAAGTCGCGGTCGATGACCGTTGTCACGCCCTTCGGCAGTACGACTTCGGAGATATGGATGCTGTCGCCGATCTTCTTGCCGGAGAGGTCGATATCGAAGAATTCCGGGATCGCATCGGCCGGGCAATGAACTTCGATTGTGTGGCGAACGATGTTCAAAACGCCGCCGATCTTCACCTGCGACTTCTCTTCGTTGATGAAGTGAACCGGGATTTCGACGGTGACCTGCGTGTTGCCGGAGACGCGGAGGAAATCCACGTGCATCGTGAAGTCGCGAACCGGATCGAGCTGATAGTCCTTCGGCAGAACCTTGTACTTCTCGCCGCCGACGTCGATTGTCGCAACAG
>NZ_JABEPH010000621.1:0-1862 GCF_013004495.1 Rhizobium sp. SEMIA 4085 | reverse complement strand
TCGCCGTACACGGTGTTTATGTCCAAGCAGAAGGCCGCAGACGACATGCTCAGGCGTGTCGTGGGCTCGGAGATGTGTATAAGCGACCGATCCATGCCGCAGCTGGGCCTGGCGGATTGGCGAGGCGGCGCATGGCATAGATCGGATACTCGCCTTGCTCATAGGCCTCAAGGTCGAGATGAACGAGTGCGCCGCTCATCAGGTCGTCACGGATTATCGATGCAGGCAGGCCGCCCCAGCCGAGGCCGCCGCGGATCAACGCGTGCTTGGTCGAGATGTCGCTGACACGCCAGGTCTTGTAAGAAAGCACGTTGAAATCGCGGCCTTTCGTCAGCCCGGACGCATCGGTGACGACGAGCTGTACTTCCTCGCGAACATCGCCAAGCGTCAACGGCCGACCTATCTGCGCTAACGGATGATTGCGCGAGGCCACCGGCATCATGAAGGAATGGCCGATCTTTTCCATCAGCATCGAGTCGTCCGGCTTCTGGACGGCTCCGCCGATGCCGATCGCCGCCTTGCCGCTCAGGACGGTCTCCATGACCATGCCAAGCTCGCCGACCGCAAGATTGAGCGCAACGGACGGAAATTGCTCACGGAACTCACGCAACACGTCCACCGTTGCCGGAGACGGCACCATGACGCTGATCGCCACAGAGACCTCCGCTTCCAATCCTTCCTTCAGCCCTTTGACGCGGGCGCGCATCACCTGCAGGTCGGTCAGTAGGCGGCGCGCATCTTCGAGCATGGCCTTGCCCGCATCCGTGAGCTTCGGCTGGCGGGCGCCGGAACGCTCAAAAAGCGGCATCTCGAGCTGTGCCTCGAGGTTCGCGATCGTGTAGCTGACCACCGACTGCGCGCGGTTGAGCGCGCGCGAGGCGGCGGAGAAGCTGCCGGTTTCCGCCACGGTAAGGAACACCTGCAGCTGATCCAATGTCGGGTTGGGAAGCATCTTCCATCCAATCTATCGATAATTTTGATCGACATTATCCCAGTTTTTTCGATAGTCGGCCAGTCTTATTTTTCCCTTGAAGGCGGCTCGAACCTCCCAAGCGAGCTCGCAGCATCCCAATTCGAGAGGAATTCAATTATGTCGTCCATCCTGCTCCTGACATCCAGCCCGCGCGCTGAATCGCTTTCGACCACCATTGCCACCGATCTTGCCGGCAAGCTCCAGGCCCAGAAGCCGGGAACCGTCATCGTCCGCCGTGACCTCGCCGCCAATCCGCTTCCGCACATCGATGACCTGTTTACCGCCGCAATCCGCAAGCCTGCCGAAGACCGCACGGCGCAGGAAGCCGAAGCCGTGAAGACCTCCGACGCGCTCATCGACGAACTGCTCGCCGCCGACACCATCGTCATCGGCACCGGCCTCATCAACTTCAATATCTATTCGTCCCTGAAGACCTGGATCGACAACGTTGCCCGCGCCGGCCGCACCTTCAAGTATACCGAAAGCGGCCCGGTCGGGCTTGCAACCGGCAAGAAGGTCTATGTCGTGCTCGCCTCCGGCGGCGTCTACTCGCAGGGTCCTGCCGCCAGCATGAACCATGCCGTTCCGTATCTGAAGTCGGTTCTGGGCTTCCTCGGCATCACCGACATCGAAACCGTCTATGTCGAAGGTCTCGCCTTCGGTCCGGAAGCTGCCGAAAAGGCGATCGGCGCCGCCAAGGCCCGCGCCGAAGAGATCGCTCTCGCCGCCTAACCGCTTAACATCGCCCCCAGAAGCGGCCGGCTCTGTCCGGCCGTTTTTTGTTTCCGCTGCGCCATACCCGGCGAGTCTGACACCGTTGCGGTCGTCGTTGTCGCTCGGTTTGAATGACGCGAGGATAGGGCGTTGGTAGCCCTCGTCACCACTGCTC
>NZ_JABEPH010000620.1:0-1872 GCF_013004495.1 Rhizobium sp. SEMIA 4085 | reverse complement strand
CGGCATGCAGGTGTCCAATAAGCTCGTCGGGCTCGGAGATGGGTAGAAGAGAGCGCCGGGTGATGGTTCGAGAGACAATCCCGGCCCATGCCGGGTTGGGGTCTGGAACCCAGCTGGCGCTCGCCGTTTCCGCAGCGCTTCGAAGCTTGCATGATTTGCCGTTCCACATCCGCGAGGATGCGGCCTTCCTGGGGCGCGGCGCACGATCGGGAATCGGCATTGCCGCCTTCGAGGAAGGCGGTCTCATCTTCGATGCGGGCAAGGCCAGGGACGATCTGACCCCGACCGTCATTTCCCGCATTCCGTTTCCGAGCGAGTGGCGCATCATCCTCGTTCTGGACAGCCTTGCTCACGGAATTCACGGAGACGCCGAAATCAAGGCATTCCGCGCGCTAGCGCCGTTTCCTGCAACCGGCTCAGCTTCGATCTGCCGCCATGCGCTGATGGAGATCATGCCCGCCGCGATCGAAAAGGACATTGCGACTTTCGGCAATGCGGTCACGGCAATCCAGCAAACGCTGGGCGATTATTTTGCGCCGGCCCAAGGCGGCCGTTTTACAAGTCCGGCGGTCGAAAGGACGCTCGCAAGGCTTGCCGAATGCGGAGCCGTCGGCATCGGGCAAAGTTCCTGGGGACCGACCGGATTTGCCTTTGCCGCATCTCAGGCGGCTGCCGAGCGGGTTGTCGCTTGCGCCGCGCTGATGGACACACAAACGACAATCCGCATCGTCGCCGGCAGAAATGAGGGGGCGCAGATCGCGCGAACGAGGGCGCCGCAGCAATTCGAACTGGGTCGGGAAACATACTAAAGAAGGCGAGCCAAATGAGCCGGAAAACCATTCTCCATATGCTTACGCCATTGAAGCAGATGAGCCCGTTCGACGTCAATATGGCCCTTGATGCGGGTTATGACCATGTCGTTCCTTACACTGACGTGGCGCTCGCCGACATAGCCGGCCTTGTCCAGGATGCGGTCTTCTCACGTCCGCCCGATGCCGGCGTTGCCACCGGCATTTTTATTGCCGGGCGTGATACGATCCTGGCACTCGACATGATCGATGCCGCAAAGCAGGCAATGGTGCCCCCTTTCGAGGTGTCTGTCTTCGCCGATCCTGCCGGCTCGTTTACCACCGCCGCAGCGATGGTCGCCAGAGTGGAGAAAACACTTGGAAAACTCCACAATCGTGAGCTGGCGGCAACGAAAGTGAGCATTTTCGGCGCGACCGGCGTCGTCGGCTACTGCACCGCGGTGATCTCAGCCAAGGAGGGCGCAGACGTCACGCTGGTCGGTCACGACGGAATTGCGCGTGTCGAAGCCATCGCCGAGGCCATCAAGGCCCGCTTCGGCGTCACTGTGAAAGCGGCGGACGGTTCAACGGAAGAAAGGAAGACGGAATTGATGCGCCAGGCCGAAGTGGTGCTGGCCGCAGCCAAGGCTGGCGTCAAGGTGATCTCTGCCGAACAACTGCGCCAGGCAGCAAATCTGCTTGTTGCGGCAGATGTCAACGCCGTGCCGCCGGCAGGCATCGAGGGCCTGGCCGTCCATGCGAAAGCCGACACGCTCGGGGAAACCGCCGCAGTCGGCATCGGTCCGCTTTCTATCGGCAATATCAAGTACAAGACCCAATCAGGGCTGTTCAAACAGATGATCGGCGCTGAAAAACCGGTAATTTATGATTTTCAGGATGCTTTCACCCTTGCCCGCAGCATCGAAAAATAGTCCTGCGATTATGATCGCGGCCATTTCCGGCCGGTCACTTGCCGCAGCAGCGCGCCGTGCCGGCTATCGACCGCTGGTGGCCGATCTGTTCTGCGATTGCGATACGGTGGCCCTTTCCGAGAGGACGGCGCGCCTGTCGGGCAGTATAAGCC
>NZ_JABEPH010000619.1:0-1889 GCF_013004495.1 Rhizobium sp. SEMIA 4085 | reverse complement strand
GCCGGGCGCGGGCGAGCAGGAGCTGAGAGAGGGTTGCGTCCGCGGTCCGGGTACGCACCGGCCGCTGCGGACCGGTATGGCAGAAGGAACAGGTGAGGGAACAGCCGACCTGGCTGGAGATGCAGAGCGTGCCGCGACCTTCTTCGGGGATATAGACGGTTTCAACTTCGACGGGACGACCGGCGCCGCGCGGCGGAAAGCGCAGCAGCCACTTGCGGGTGCCGTCATTGGAAACCTGCTCTTCAACAATCTCCGGGCGCGCAATGGTGAAATGCTGCTTCAGCATTTCTCGCATGTCCTTGGCGATATTCACCATCTGATCGAAATCGGAGATGCCGCGCACATAAATCCAGTTCCAGAGCTGGCTGACGCGCATCTTCACCTGTTTGTCGGCAACGCCCCTCTCGCGAAGAGCATTACCCAATTCCTCGCGGCTCAAGCCTATCAGCGAGGGCTTCGGCGAAAGCTCTGTGCGCGGCTGCCCGGCAGGCTTGGTGATGGTCACGGCATCCATGACGGACATGGTCTCTTATCCCGAAATCAAACTGCGCTCATCCCGGTAAGCCGGAAGACTTGGCGGGCGGCATCGGCAGTTGGCAGAAATTCGAATGACGGAGCAGCAGCATATGCCGCGATCTTTCCGCAGTTGCGCGCGGCTTTATCATCATTTTCGCCGCGCGTCACTATAGATGGAAACGCCAAAGGCCGGCGCAAGGCCGGCCCTTGAACTTCAAGACAGAGCAAGGTGGCTTACTTGCAGCTTTCGATCTGCTTCAGCGAAGCGGAGATACCGGAGAGCGAGTAGCTGTAGGATGTGGCAGTGCCTCGGCGGGACGTCGCATTGACCGTCATCGACTTGCCGCCCTTCATGGCTGCCACAAGCGCGGGTTCCTGCGCGGCGTTCTCGACCCAGCCGGCTTTATCCTTGGTGAACATGACGAAGGTCTTGTTGTCGATGACGACTTCGATCTTCGAACCGTCCTTGACCGTATAACCCATCATCGCCTGCGGCTCATAGGAGATGTTCTGGCCAGGACGCTGCGAGACGATGAAGAAGTTGTCGCCGTGGTCAATGCCAGCCGGCTTCTTTTCGGTCGGCACGGACAGCACATAGCAAACATTGCCGGTGCCCTGCTTATAGGAGTAGGCGCCCCAGGCCTGGAATTGCTGGATGCGTGTCGGCGCAGCAGCAGTCTGCTGTGCTCCTGCAGCTCCGGCCGTGATGAGAACGAGTGCGAGAGCGGATACGATACTTTTTACAAACATGGATTTCCTGCCGGTTCTTGCGATTCAGCGCCCTGTCGGAGCGAGCGGCGTCTTCGTCACGATCTGCTTTATTTTGACTTGATTCAGGTTACCAAAGCGTCAACGGAGCCTGCGAATTGTCTCCACGTGTGTCATTCCGGCCTGAATGTTAACGTATGACGCGATTGCGCTCCGCGACGATATTCTGCCCTGACGGCGTGATGCCATCCCTTCGAGGAGATTTAAGACATAAAGATTCAGGCAAGAGTTTGACCTTCCAAAATTCCGTTGCAGGGTCATTAAGACATTGGAAATCCGTCAAAGAATTGCCTGCCCAAACCTGCTGGGAGCCGAACCGGCCTAGATCGTTTTCATGCCTTCCGGCTGATCGGCAAGCGCGCGATCGGCCGCCTCGTAATGTTTCGCTTTCATATGGCTGCTGACCATTGCGAAAGCCGCCGAGAGCACCGCAATATCGGCCGAAAAGCCGATCAGCATAAAGAGGTCCGGGACCATGTCGAAAGGCAGGATGAAATAGGCGAGAGCCGCAAGCAGGATGCCGCGCACGCGCGTCGGCGTTTCCGGATCGAGCGCGCAATAGAAGCCTGCGACAAGATCTCGTGAAAACGGAACCTGCCGCACTG
>NZ_JABEPH010000618.1:0-1890 GCF_013004495.1 Rhizobium sp. SEMIA 4085 | reverse complement strand
GTACCATATGGTGCAATTGCCTTAGCGGCATGTGCGGCCGCGGCAACGGGATCTCCCATATCGTGCAGGCAATCGAAGAAGCAGATCAGGTCGTAGCCGCTTCCTGGATAGTTGTCGGCCGGAGCTGCCGCGAAGGTTGCCTGCTCCGAAATGCCTGTCATTGTGGCAACCTTGCGGGCTTCGATCAGGGAGCCCTGATGAGTGTCGAAGCCACAAAATCTCGAAGCCGGAAATGCCTTGGCCATGAGGGCGGTGGAATGTCCATGTCCACAGCCGACATCGGCCACAAATGCCCCGGTCTTCAGTTTTTCGACGACTCCATCGAGAGCCGGCAGCCATTCGGCGACCAGGCTTGCCTTGTACGCATTGCGGTAGAAGGCTGCAACTCCGCAATAGAGACGTCCGTCATGGTCGCCCCACGGTACGCCGTTGCCAGTGCGGAAGGCCTCCACCGCCTTGTCCTCGTCCGCCCACATTGAAGCAGGGACTGCCCAGGCGTTAGGAATGAAGACAGGGCTATCCTCGTCGGCAAGGACAAGCGCTTGCTCCGGCGTGAGCTCATACGTACCGCTGATCGCGTGGTAAGCGACATAGCCGCCAGCGACCTGCGAATTGAGCCATTCGCGAACGTAGCGTTCGGCGCATCCGGCGCGGCGGGCAAGCTCGTGCGATGTAAGCGGGCCTGCTTCGGCCATTGTCTTATAAAGGCCGAGCCGGTTTCCAAGACTCACCATCACGCCGCCATAGCCGGCCGAAAGATCTCCGACCACGCGCGAAAGAAGCGTATCTAGCTTTGCAGAATCGATCGTGCTGATTTGGACATGTCCCATTTCAATTCCCCTGTTCAAGAGCCTTCGGAAGCGGAGGGCGGGAGAGAGCATCGCAGTTTTAGGGAGTGCCCGGCAGAGCGGAACTGTCCAGAAACGGGTCGATCGTGCCACACCACCGGTACGTGGCGCGGTTGCTCCATCCGCGTTATCGTGTCGTCCTTGCGTCAAAGGAAATCTAACATGCTGCGAAACGCCGAGCAGACGGTGCAGACGGGTCCAGAGCCGCTTCATGTCAGCCTCATCGCCATTCCCGAGGCCGTGGTGTCGACGCTGAGTGGCATCTTCGACGTGATGAACGCCTTTGTTATTATGCCTCCGCTAGGCGACGCACAGCGCCGCGCACCACCGTTCCAGGTCGAGATTGTTGGGCTCGAATCCGGGTCGCTGTCGCTTGCCAGTCGCATCCCCGTCATGGTCCAACGCAGCATTACCGCGCTTGATACAACCGACATCATTATCGTCCCTTCCATCCTGCTTGGCCCTGAGGGCTGGCGAAAAGGTCGACACCCGGAGCTCGTAGAATGGCTTCGAGCCATGCACCGGCGCGGTGCGCTTCTATGCTCGGCTTGCTCCGGTGTCTTCCTGCTCGCCGAAACAGGGCTCTTCGATGGCGCAGAGGCGACGGTACATTTCGGTTACGCCAACGCATTCGCGGCAGGTTTTCCGCAGGTCCACATCCACCCTGAGCGGGTTCTGGTCGTCTCGGGCGAGCGCGAAGAACTTGTAAGTTCCGGAGCCTCCATGACCTGGCATGATTTAGTCCTCTACCTGATTGCTAGACATGCGGGTGCAACCGCCGCACAGGAAGTTGCGCGCTGCTTTGCCCTCCAATGGCATCAGGACGGACTTACGCCCTACATGGTATTCGAGGGCCGTAATGATCATGGAGACGTCGCTGTCCAGGCGGCTCAGGAATGGGTGGCAACGCATTTCCCCGTGGCGAGCCCGCTTGAGGAAATGATCCGCCGCTCCGGACTTGCCGAGCGCACCTTCAAACGCCGTTTCACAGCCGCGACCGGATTGAGCCCGATCGCCTACGTGCAGCGCCTAAGGATCGAGG
>NZ_JABEPH010000004.1:0-51070 GCF_013004495.1 Rhizobium sp. SEMIA 4085 | reverse complement strand
GAGTGTCAGGCTGCTTGCTGTGCCGAGCTGCCGGCGGCGACCCCCGGCCGGTTTTGTGCAGGTCCTGCACGGTCGGCTGATACGGCTTCTGCGACGGGAACATGCCTGCCTGCTTCGGCAGCTTGCTGCCCTTTTTGAGATTGCAGGGTGAGCAGGCCGCCACGACATTTTGCCAGGTGGTCTCGCCGCCATGGGCGCGCGGGATGACGTGGTCGAAGGTCAGATCATCATTCTCGCCGCAATACTGACATTCGAATTTGTCGCGGAGAAAGACGTTGAACCGGGTGAAGGCTGGGTTCCGCGAAGGCGGAACGTAGGTCTTGAGGCAGACGACACTCGGAAGCCGCATCGAGAAGCTCGGCGAGGAAACCGAATGTTCGTATTCCGCAATGATATTCACACGGTCAAGGAAAACCGCCTTGATCGCGTCCTGCCAGGACCAGAGCGACAAGGGATAATAACTCAAAGGCCGGTAGTCAGCGTTCAGGACGAGCGCCGGCAGGGCCTGGGGGGAGACTGCAATCGTCAAGGTACTCTCCTGAGCGATTCGGCATCTGCATCCTTATATTAGGCCGGTTGTGACAGCCTTGTGAAGCCCAATAAATTCAGTCAATAACGACAATTCGATGAGCGTTGTCCATCAGCCGACCGGCAGGAGCCCGCGACCCAGTTTCTGAGCATAGTAAGCCCAAAAAAGCCTTGCTGCGACCGATCTCCAGGGAGACCAGACCATGGCAAGCGAGGCGAGCACTTTCGCATGCGGACGCTGTGCGAGACCAAAGGCAGCAGCGACGGCGTTCTGCAGGGCGACATCTCCTGATGGGAAGACATCGGCGTGCCCGCCGCAAAACATCAGATAGACTTCCGCGGTCCACGGACCAATCCCCTTCAACGCCGTCAACTCGGCAAGCGCCTCCGCCGGCGGCCTCGAGGAAAGCAGAGCGAGATCAAGGCGGCCGGATACGACTGCCTCGGCGATACCCGACAGTGTCGTCGCCTTGGCACGCGACAGACCGAATTCCCGCCAGGCATCCGGTCGCAGTGCGACATAGCTTTCGGCCGTCAGCACTCCTTCAGCAAGCGACATACGCCGCCAAATGGCATCGGCGCTTGCGCGCGAAACCATCTGCGAAACGATGATATGGGCAAGGCCCGCAAAACCCGGCTCGTGAAGGCGCAGCGGGATCGGACCCGCCTCCTTCGCAATATCGGCGAGCCGCGGGTCGAGACGAACCAGATGCTTCAGTCCCTCGCGGATATCCTCGTCGCTTCGAATGATCTGCACGTTGCCTCGCGATGGTTTCGAATTCGTGGCAGAAGAAAGCATGACCACGACTCAGCGTCAAAAGCCCATTTTCCGTTTTGCGCCCAGTCCCAACGGCCCGCTGCATCTCGGCCACGCGCTTTCGGCCTTCCTCAACCAGGATATGGCCGCAGCAATGGACGGACGCCTGCTGCTGCGCATCGAAGACATCGACCAGACACGTTGTACACCCGAATTCGAAGCAGGCATCTATGCCGATCTCGAATGGCTGGGAATCGACTGGGAGAAGCCCGTCCGGCGACAATCCGACCATTTCGCGGAGTATCAGACAGCATTGCATGGTCTGATCGAGCGCGGATTGGTCTATCCCTCGTTTCTGACGCGCGGCGAGGTGAAAGCCAGAGTGTCCGCTTCCGAAGCCGGAGGCAACCTCTGGCCGCGCGATCCGGACGGTTCGCCGCACTATCCCTCCGACGATCGCGACCGAAGTGAAGGCGAGCGGCGCAAGATGCTTGCTTCAGGCCTGAAACACGCTTGGCGTCTGGATATGGGGCGGGCACTGCAGGCTGCCGATCGTGTTTTATCATGGAACGAGACCGGCGACGGCGAGACCGGGGGGATTGCCGCCGATCCATCGGTGTGGGGGGACGTCGTTCTTTCGCGCTCGGATGCCCCCTCAAGCTATCACCTTTCGGTGGTTGTCGATGATGCGCTGCAGGCCGTCACTCATATCGTGCGCGGGCTCGACCTCTTTCACGCAACATCGGTCCACCGGCTGCTGCAGGTGCTGCTCGACCTGCCTCAGCCGGTCTACCACCATCATCGGCTGGTGAGGGATACAAAGGGTCGCAAGCTCTCGAAAAGCGATGGCGATACCGGGCTCGCGGATTTGCGTAGCAAGGGGCTATCGGCGGCCGATATCCGGGATCTTATCGGTCTTTGAAAGCTTGCTGCCCTGCCCGCTTAAAAAATTGCGGGCGAAGATGGCGCGCACCCGAAATTTCATCAGCGCCGCATTGATTTCCGCGCCAATGATGAAGATCACGCCGACCATGTAGAGGAAGATCAGCACGACCATCACCGATGCCAGACCCGCGTAGGTCGCTGTGTAATTCGCGAAGGTCGCGAGGTAAAAGGCGAAGATCAGCGCGCCCGCGAGCCAGAAAAGCAATGTCAGCAAAACCCCAGGGATAACGTCGTAAACGCGCCTGCGGCCGGCAGGCAGCCAGAGGTGAACGACGAGCAGACCGACCGTCAGCACGAAAAGCGTTCCGTAGATTCGCCAGCTGAAAACAATTTCGAGCGTATCGGCAAACAGCGGAAACCATTGCCGCGCGTAATCGAGAGCGAGCGGCACGGCGACGAGCAGGATGCTGATGGCGGCAAAAATGATCACCGCGATCAGCACATAACCGAGGCTGGCAAGGCGCGTGAAATACCAGGGCCTCGTCTCCTGTACGCGATAGGCGCGGTTGAGCGATATGCGCAGCGCCTCGACCCCGTTCGAGGCGAAATAGGCGGCCGCCAGCACCGAGACCGTCAGCAGTCCGCCGCGCGGAATCGTCAGCACCTGCAGCACCTGGTCGGCAACGGGTTTGGCGATCGCTTCCGGCCAGGTATCGAAAATGAGATGAACGGCCGTGGAGGAAAACTGGTCGGCTCCGAGGAAGTTTGCGAGCGTCGTGCCGAAGATCAAAAAAGGAAACACCGCCAGCAGGATCGACAACGCGACATGGCTCGCCATCGCGAAACCGTCATCCTCGATTAGGTGGCAGATCGCGTCGTATGCCACATCATAGAGCGTACGCACTATCTTCGGCATTCCACCCCCGGGCTTCGTCATTGTATCGTCGGTTCGAATATGGGAAACGAGTCCCAATTTGTACAGGAATCATTCCATGGCGGAGCAGCGCACCATCATCGTGACTGGATGCTCATCTGGCATCGGTGCCTATTGCGCGCGAGCCCTGAAGGTCGACGGCTGGCGCGTTTTTGCAGCGGTCAGAAAACAAGCCGACCTCGGACCGCTGCAGGATGAGGGCATCGAAGCCTTCCTGATGGACTATACGCGGTCGGATACGATCAGTGATTTTGTTCGCGATGTAGCCGAGGCAAGCGGCGGGCGCATCGACGCAGTTTTCAACAACGGCGCCTACGGCCAGCCCGGCGCGGTCGAGGATTTAACGACAGACGTGCTGCGAGCGCAGTTCGAAACGAATTTCTTCGGCTGGCATGAATTGACACGGCAAATACTGCCTCTGATGCGAAGGCGCGGCTCGGGCCGCATCGTACAATGCTCGTCCATTCTGGGCGTCGTGCCCTATCGTTTTCGCGGCGCCTACACCGCTTCGAAGTTTGCGCTCGAGGGGCTGAGCATCACGCTGCGCATGGAACTTCAGGGCAGCGGCATCCACGTGTGCCTGATCGAACCAGGCCCGATTGCCTCGCGCTTTACCGCCAACGCGCTCGCGAAGTTCAATGAACACGTCGACATCCGCAATTCGGTGCATGCGGCAGATTACCGCCGACAACTCGCGCGTCTTGACGGGACTGGCCCGAAGAATCGACATAAGCTTCAACCCGCCGCCGTCTATACTGTGTTGAAACACGCATTGAACTCGAACAGTCCGAAGCCACATTATCCTGTAACGACACCGGCAAAACAGGGCATGTTCTTGAAGAGGCTGATTCCGGCGGACCTTTTTTATCGCCTGATGCGCTGGACCGACTAACCAAGAAAGCCGACTTCCATGTCCACGGCCACTTATATTCTCGCGATCATCATCATGGGCCTCGTCGCGCTCGTGTTGGTCCGCGGCCTCTTCAACATGATGAAGGGCGGCGACGCGAACACTTCCAACAAGCTGATGCAGCTCCGCGTATTGCTGCAGGCGATCGCTGTGATCCTGATCATGCTGACCCTCTGGCTGACAGGAGGTGGCCGCCCTACTTAACGCCGGGAAGAGAGGGGACAGGCATGGTAACACTCAACAAGATCTACACGAAGACCGGCGACGACGGCACGACGGCGCTCGTTTGCGGGCCGCGCCGTCTCAAGTACGACCTGCGCGTGGAAGCCTATGGCACGATCGACGAGGTCAACTCCGCAATCGGCGTCGCAAGACTGCACATGCAAGGCATGCCGGTTCTTGAAAGAATGCTGACGCTGATCCAGAACGACCTCTTCGACCTCGGCGCTGACCTTGCGACACCCGACGACGGCAAGCCGCCGGTCCACGAGCCGTTGCGCATCATCGATACGCAGGTGGCGCGGATCGAGACCGAGATCGATGAACTGAATGCCGATCTGCAACCCTTGAAATCTTTCGTTCTGCCCGGCGGTCATTCGGCAGCTGCCTATCTTCATTTGGCGCGCACAATCGCGCGCCGCGCAGAAAGGTTGATGGTGGAACTTGCCCGCACGGAGGGCGAAATCGTCAGCGGAGCGGCCCTGAAATATGTCAACCGGCTTTCGGACTTCCTCTTCGTTGCCGCGCGCCACGCCAATGACCGCGGCAACGCGGATGTGCTTTGGGTTCCTGGAAAAAACAGATAGGCTTCTCGCGGTCACGATAGCCAGGGGCAGGCTTCATGTTCATACCGCTGCACGACGCCAATACGCTGAAACACATCAAGGTCCAGTGGGTGACGCTGGGCTTGATCGGCATGAACATTGCCGTCTGGCTTTTCACCGGCTTCTTCGCCCCGGAACAGACGGCTCAGGCGACATCAGTCGGCCTGGGCTACATACCGGCGGTCTCCTTTGACTATGCAACACTTGCACCCGGCCTCGCGATTGTTCCCGAGCCGCTGACCTACATCACCCATGCTTTTGTGCATGCCGGCTTCTGGCACCTCGTTTCCAACATGATCTTCCTCTGGGTCTTCGGCGATAATGTCGAGGATGCCATGGGCCATCTCCGCTTCCTGATCTTTTATCTCGTTTGCGGCGCCTTCGGCGCGCTTTGCCATGGCCTGCTCGTGTCGGAATCGCAGGCGCCGCTGGTCGGCGCCTCAGGTGCGATCTCAGGGGTGGTTGCTGCCTATGTCATCCTTCACCCGCGCGTGAAAATCTGGGTGCTGGTCTTCTTCCGTGTTCCATTGCCGCTTCCTGCCTTCGTGCCGCTGCTGCTTTGGATCGGCCAGCAGTTCTTCATGCTGCTTGTCGATCCGGACGGCAATGTTTCCTGGGGCGCCCATGCCGGCGGCATCGTCGCCGGCGCTGTTCTCGTCTTCTTCATGCGCCGCAAGGGTGTGCCGCTGTTCGACCGCGAGATCGTCACGCCCCGCGCCGTTTTCAGCACGCCCGCTGTGAGGCGGGCGGTCGTCGCCGCTGACGACGGAGCGCCCGGACACTGAAAAGAAACATGGCGTCGCCTCGAATATTGACGTGAACGTAAACGTCATATAATTCGAGACGCAATTTGTCTGTCTGCGACCGGCAAGCGTTGTATTTGGAGGAAAAACGCGTATCCATGTCGCCATTCGACAATCGGAGCGACGCCGAAGCGCGCATTTTCTTGGCGAAAGAGTTGAAGGAAGGACCCCATGAAAATTCTCGTCCCCGTGAAGCGGGTGGTTGATTACAATGTGAAGATCCGCGTCAAGCCGGATGGCACGGGCGTCGAGCTTGCCAACGTCAAGATGTCGATGAACCCGTTCGACGAGATCTCGGTGGAAGAGGCGCTGCGGCTGAAGGAAGCCGGCAAGGCTGAGGAAGTGGTCGTCGTGTCGATCGGTCCGGCCAAGGCCGAAGAGACGCTGCGCACCGCGCTCGCCATGGGTGCTGACCGGGCGATCCTGGTCGAGACCGACGAGACGGTCGAGCCGCTTGCCGTGGCCAAGATCCTCAAGGGCGTGGCAGCCGCCGAACAGCCGGGCCTGATCATCGTCGGCAAGCAGGCGATCGACGACGACTCGAACCAGACCGGCCAGATGCTCGCCGCGCTGTTGGGCTCTGCCCAGGCAACCTTTGCCTCGAAGATCGAGATTACCGACGGTAAAGCGACCGTCACCCGCGAAGTCGATGGCGGCCTGCAGACGATCGACATCAAGCTGCCGGCCGTCGTCACCACCGACCTGCGCTTGAACGAGCCCCGCTACGCCTCGCTGCCGAACATCATGAAGGCGAAGAAGAAGCCGCTCGACAGACAAAGCCCTTCCGACTTCGGCGTTTCCACCACCCCGCGGCTGAAGGTGCTGAAGACCGAAGAGCCAAGTGGCCGCAAGGCAGGCGTCAAGGTCAAGTCGGTCGCCGAGCTCGTCGAGAAACTCAAGACCGAAGCCGGCGTCCTCTAAGGCGAGAAAGGAAATACGACATGGCCATTCTGCTTCTGGCTGACCACGACAATGCAAGCCTTTCCGACCAGACCGCCAAGGCGCTGACCGCTGCCCGCCAGATCGGCGGCGATGTCACCATCCTGGTTGCCGGCAAGGGTGCCAAGGCTGCCGCCGATGCCGCTGCCAAGCTTTCCGGCGTCTCCAAGGTGCTGCTGGCCGAAAGCGACACGCTTGCCAACAATCTGGCCGAGCCGCTGGCCGACCTGATCGTTTCGCTCGCCGGCAGCTACGACACGATCATTGCGGCTGCGACCTCGACCGGCAAGAACGTCGCTCCGCGCGTTGCCGCCCTCCTCGATGTGGCGCAGGTGTCGGAAATCATCGAAGTCGTCGCGCCTGACACCTTCAAGCGGCCGATCTATGCCGGCAACGCCATCCAGACGGTGCAGGTAACCGATGCCAAGAAGGTGCTCACCGTGCGCACCGCCTCCTTCGCTGCTGCGGCGACCAGCGGTTCGGCTCCGGTCGAGGCAATCCCGGCCGTTTCCGATCCGGGTCTTTCGACCTTCGTCAAGGACGCGCTGTCGGCTTCCGACCGCCCGGAGCTGACGTCGGCAAGGATCATCATCTCCGGCGGCCGCGCACTCGGCTCGGCCGAGAAGTTCAGGCAAGTCATCCTGCCGCTCGCCGACAAGCTCGGAGCGGCCGTCGGCGCAAGCCGTGCGGCCGTCGATGCCGGCTATGCGCCGAACGACTGGCAGGTCGGCCAGACCGGCAAGGTCGTCGCCCCTGAACTCTACATCGCGGTCGGCATTTCCGGTGCCATCCAGCACCTTGCCGGCATGAAGGACTCAAAGGTCATCGTCGCCATCAACAAGGACGAGGAGGCCCCGATCTTCCAGGTCGCCGACTACGGCCTCGTCGCCGATCTCTTCGAGGCCCTGCCGGAACTGCAGAAAGCTCTTTAAACGGGCAGAATGCCAGCTTTTCGCACTTGCGAATGACTGGAAAATTATCTCTTATGGAGCTACTACTGCTGCCGGGCGATCATTTTGCCCGGCAGTTTCATTAGAAAGAAAAATACGGGCGGAGCGGGCGGCTGCCACGGGGGTTTGGAGATGAGTGCGGTGTTGAAAACGATCGGTATTGTCGGCGCGGGCCAGATGGGCTGCGGCATCGCCCATGTTTCAGCAGCTGCGGGCTATAAGGTCCAGCTCTACGACCTGACGCAGGAACGCATCGAATCCGGTCTCGCGACCATCAATGGCAACCTTGCCCGGCAGGTAACGAGCGGCAAGATGACGGATGAGGAGCGCAAAGCAACCCTTTCCCGCATCTCCGGCTCCGCCAACCTCAATGACCTTGCTCCCTCCGACCTCGTGATCGAGGCGGCAACCGAGGAGGAAGCGGTAAAACGCAAGATCTATGCGCAGGTCTGTCCAGTGCTAAAGCCGGGCGCGCTGCTTGCGACGAACACGTCCTCGCTCTCCATTACCCGCCTGGCATCGGCAACGGACCGGCCTGAGCACTTCATGGGCATTCATTTCATGAACCCCGTGCCGGTTATGAAACTGGTGGAACTGGTGCGCGGCATCGCAACGGACGAAATTACGTTTTCGACCGCAAAGGAATTCGTCGCCTCGCTGGAAAAGACCGTCACGGTAGCTGAGGATTTTCCGGCCTTCATCGTCAACCGCATACTGCTGCCGATGATCAATGAGGCGATCTACACGCTCTACGAAGGCGTCGGCACTGTCGATGCCATCGACACGGCGATGAAGCTCGGCGCTAATCACCCGATGGGCCCGCTTCAGCTTGCCGATTTCATCGGCCTCGACACCTGCCTCTCGATCATGCAGGTGCTGCACGACGGCCTCGCCGACTCCAAGTATCGCCCCTGCCCGCTGCTGGTAAAGTATGTCGAGGCCGGCTGGCTCGGCCGCAAGTCCGGCCGCGGCTTCTACGATTATCGCGGCGATACGCCCGTCCCGACGCGGTAGCCCTAAGACCCTGTTGCACCCTGGATCAGTGCCTTCGCATCGCCGCTATCCCATGCGGCAGGGCCGTTCATCGCCGAAACCAGGCACCCATTGTCGTCGATGAGCAACGTCACCGGCAGGCCGAAAGCAAGCCCTTCTTTCTTGAGGCTGTTGAAAACGCCGATCGTATTGTCGCGATAGAACTGCAGGGAATCGACGCCGGTTTCGCTTAGGAAAGCCTTCGGTTTCTCGTCATCTCCAGTGTCGATATTGACCGCGACGACCTGGAATTTGTCACTGCCCATCTCCTTCTCCAGCGCGTTCAGCGCCGGCATTTCCTCGCGGCAGGGCACGCACCACGTGGCCCAGAGATTGAGAAGCACGGTCTTGCCCGCAAAACTCTCGAGCGTCACCGGTTTGCCGTCCGGACCGTTGAAGGCGACTGAGGTGAGCTTTCGTGGCGCGTTGACAGCAACCATCGCCGCCACCGCGCCTTTGGCGAGCGGCGTAATCTTCTGGACGAGATCCTTGGTCGCAGTGCATTCGGCAGAGGCCGTTTCACCGCCGGCATTGCCATACCCGGCTTCCTTAATGTAAACCGCTGCCGCACCGGCAATTACGCCTGCGACGGCGGCTACCGCGATCAATTTCAAGGATGGCAGCCTGAACAGCTTTTTTGTCGTCATTTCATTCTCCAGGGCATGCGCCCTTAAGACAGGCATCTTTCATGGCCGACGGCACAAAGGACACCAAATCCTCAAACCAGATGTGGGGCGGACGTTTCGCATCCGGCCCCGACGCGATCATGGAGGAGATAAATGCCTCGATCGGTTTCGACAAGAAGCTCTTTGCCCAGGATATCCGTGGATCGATCGCCCACGCGACGATGCTTGCCCATCAGGGCATCATTTCTGTGGACGATAAGGACAAGATCGTTCACGGACTAAGCACGATCCTGTCAGAAATCGAAACCGGCAATTTCGAATTCTCCCGCCAGCTCGAAGATATTCACATGAATATCGAAGCCCGCCTTGCCGCGCTGATCGGCCAGGCTGCCGGCCGCCTGCACACCGCCCGTTCACGCAATGACCAGGTAGCGCTCGACTTTCGTCTCTGGGTGAAGGAAGAGCTGCAGAAGACTGAAGCGATGCTGACGACCCTCATCGCAGCCTTCCTCGACCGCGCTGAAGAACATGCCGAAAGCGTCATGCCGGGCTTCACGCACCTGCAGACTGCTCAGCCCGTCACCTTCGGCCACCATTGCATGGCCTATGTCGAAATGTTCGGCCGCGATCGTTCGCGCGTACGCCACGCCATCGAGCATCTGGACGAAAGCCCCATTGGCGCTGCAGCGCTGGCCGGGACCGGCTACCCGATCGACCGCCACATGACGGCAAAGGCGCTCGGCTTCCGGGAACCTACGCGTAACTCGATCGATACCGTCTCCGACCGCGACTTCGCCATCGAGTTCCTGTCGATCGCCGCGATCTGCGGCATGCATCTCTCACGCTTGGCCGAAGAGATCGTGATCTGGTCGACGCCGCAATTTGGTTTCGTGCGGCTTTCCGATGCATTTTCGACCGGCTCGTCGATCATGCCACAGAAGAAGAACCCCGACGCCGCCGAACTCGTGCGTGCCAAGACCGGCCGCATCAACGGCTCGCTGATTGCGCTGCTGACGATCATGAAGGGCCTGCCGCTCGCCTATTCCAAGGACATGCAGGAGGACAAGGAACAGGTGTTCGACGCGGCCGAGAGCCTGGAACTTGCGATCGCCGCCATGACCGGCATGGTCCGCGACATGACGGTCAATACGCAGCGCATGAAAGCCGCAGCCGGTTCCGGCTATTCGACGGCCACCGATCTCGCCGACTGGCTGGTGCGCGAGGCGGGACTTCCGTTCCGAGATGCACATCATGTGACCGGCCGTGCCGTGGCGCTTGCCGAAAGCAAGGGCTGCGACCTCGCCGAACTGCCGCTTGCCGATCTCCAGTCCATCAACCCGGCAATCACCGACAAGGTCTACGAGGTCTTGACTGTCGAGGCTTCGGTTGCAAGCCGCAAGAGCTTCGGCGGAACGGCACCCTCCGAAGTGAGGAAGCAGATCGCCTTTTGGCGGGCTCGCAACTGAGAAAACAATCAGGGTGCACAAGGCGGATAAACTTCGCTATGAAGATGTCCACCAGCGCCGCTCCAAGAGGAATCCCATGCAGACCAGCTTGCCGCACCTCATCCGCCTGACGGTTGTCTTTGCCGTCATCGGCCTTGCCGTTGCCGGATGTGGACGCAAGGGCGATCTCGATCCGCCGAGCGCGATGGCAACGAAGGAAGGCGACGTATCGAAGCCGACGAAACAGCCGGGCGCCGTCGACAAGCCATTCCTTCTCGATCCTTTGCTTTGATAGGCACGTCCCGTGAACCACTTCGAATATCGCGACGGCATCCTTTACGCCGAGAACGTCCCCGTTCCGGAGATCGCCAAGGCCGTCGGCACGCCTTTCTATTGCTATTCGACCGCAACGCTTGAGCGCCACTACCGGGTCTTCGCCGAAGCCTTCAGCGATATCGATTCCATGGTCTGCTATGCGATGAAGGCGAATTCGAACCAGGCTGTGTTGAAGACCCTCGGCAGGCTCGGCGCCGGCATCGACGTCGTGTCCGAGGGCGAATTACGCCGCGCGCTTGCTGCCGGCATCCCAGCAAGCCGCATCATGTTCTCCGGCGTCGGCAAGACGCCCCGTGAGATGGACTTCGCGCTCGAGGCCGGCATCTACTGCTTCAATGTCGAATCCGAACCGGAACTCGAAATCCTCAATCAGCGCGCCGTCAAGGCCGGCAAGAAGGCACCTGTCTCCTTCCGCATCAATCCGGACGTCGATGCGAAGACGCATTCGAAGATCTCGACCGGCAAGAAAGAAAACAAGTTCGGCATTTCCTGGGAACGCGCTCGCGCCGTCTATGCACAAGCCGCCAAGCTGCCCGGTATCGAAGTCACCGGCATCGACATGCATATCGGCAGCCAGATCACCGAGCTGCAGCCCTTCGACGATGCCTTCAAGCTGTTGCGCGAACTGGTCGATACCCTGCGTGCCGACGGCCACGACATCCACCATGTTGATATTGGTGGCGGCCTTGGCATCCCTTACAAGGAAGACAACGAGCCGCCGCCACTGCCAGATGCCTACGCGGCGATCGTCAAGAACCAGCTCCGCGGGCTGAACTGCAAGATCGTGACTGAACCGGGCCGCCTGATCGTCGGCAACGCCGGCATTCTCGTTACCGAAGTTATCTATGTAAAGGATGGTGGCGAAAAGACCTTCGTCATTGTCGATGCGGCAATGAACGATCTGATCCGCCCGACGCTTTACGATGCCTGGCACGAAATCCGGCCCGTCGTGATCTCAGCGGCAAATGCTCCGCGCATCAAGGCCGATATCGTGGGGCCGGTTTGCGAGACCGGGGACTATCTGGCGCTCGATCGAGAGATGGCGATGCCGAAGCCGGGCGATCTGTTTGCGGTCAGTTCCGGCGGCGCTTATGGTGCAGTGCAGGCAGGCACCTATAACAGCCGCCTGCTGGTGCCAGAAGTTCTGGTGAAGGGCGCCGATTTCCATGTAATTCGGCCCCGCCGAACCTACGAAGAACTGATCGGCCTCGACTCCGTACCCGCCTGGATCGAGTGACAGCCTCATCACTTTTTGGCGAATAGAGGTGAAAAAACGGCTTTGCCGACCGCCTGCCCTCGCCTTCGCCACAAAGAGTGTTATCTTTTCTCCATGCGAGCATATTGCCTAGCAAGCGCCGGAAGCGCCCTCCATTACTCCAGCATCAACTGGCGGAGACCGGATTGACGAACAGCCCCCGCAGGCAAAGACATGGCGCGTTTGCCCTTCGGCCCTCTCTCGCGAGGCTCGTCGCGGTAAAGCGGTTCTTTGCGCGCCTGGTACTCGTATCCGAGCAGGTCCTGCCACCGCTTGTCCCGGTTCTTTCCGCCGTGGCCTTCTATCTGGCAGCGTCCTGGTTCGGCCTCTTCCGCTCCGTTCCTGACTTCATGCGTGTCGGGCTGCTGATTGCCTTCGCCATCGCCTTCCTCGCCGCGCTCATCCCATTTCGCAATCTCCGCTGGCCCAATACCGCCGAAGCCGACCACCTGCTTGAGGAGCGCAACGGCCTACCGCATCAGCCGGTGACGGTGCAGGAAGATGAACCGGCCGTCGACACGCCCTTCGCAAAGGCGCTTTGGCGCGAACATCAGACGCGGATGGCGAAGAAGATAGCAGCCCTCGACACTGGCTTCCCCCGCCCGGACATCGCAACCCACGACCGTTTCGCGCTGCGTGCCATCCCGGCGCTCCTTCTCGTCACGGCCTTCGGTTACTCGCTTTCGACCAACGGCGGCTCAATCACCGACGCGCTGCAGCCACCCGTCGCGCCGGCAGCGACCAATCCGGCTGTGCGTATCGACGCATGGGTCACCCCGCCCTCCTATACCAGCCGCGCTCCGGTCTATCTGACGGCAACCGGCACTGAGCAGGCGATCAACATTCCGCAGTTCTCGAACCTGACCGTTCGCGTCAGCGGCGGGCAGACGAAAGACGAAAAGGTCTTATTCAGGAAAGAAAGCGGCGAGGTGCGGGAAATCGCATCCGAGGCAAAGGCAAATCCGCAGCCTGGTGCTGCGCCGCAGGCGAAGCCACAGGGTCCTGCCACGCCAGTACTTGCCGCACAGACACATTTGATGAAGCTTGAGGAAAACGGTGCGCTGCTCGTCAATGGCCGCAGGTGGAACTTCAATGTCATTCCCGACAAGGCACCCGAAATTGCCTTCGACGGATTGCCCAAACCCAGCGTAAACGGGGCGCTGGAAATCGGCTTCACGGTAAAGGATGATTACGGCGTGCAGGAAGCGCGTGCAGAAATCCTGCCGGCCCAATCCGATCCGGAGGCAAAGCCGCTTTATCCATTCCCCGATTTCCGGCTCGACATTCCGCGCCGCAACGCGCGTGATGCCAAGGCTGTGACCAGCAAGAACCTGACCGAGCATCCGCTGGCCGGAAAGCGCGTACGCGTAACGCTGGTCGCCAAGGATGCAGCCGGCCAGACCGGCCGGAGCCCGCCGCATGAAATGACGCTGCCGTCACGGCCGTTCAACGAACCGCTGGCCGCAGCCGTTGCGGAAGAACGCCAGGTTTTCGCACTCGATACCCGCAAGATGCCGGAAGCGATCGCTCTTAACGAGGCGCTGACGATCCGTCCTGAAGAAACGATTCCCAAGCTCACCAACTATCTGCTGCTGCAATCGGCGCACACGCGCATGAAGCTCGCCAATGGCGACGAGCAGTTGAAGGATACGGCCGACTATCTCTGGGATATCGCAATCGGCATGGAGGATGGCGACCTTTCGCTTGCAGAACGCAACCTGCGCAACGCCCAGCAGAATCTCGCCGACGCGCTTCAGCGCAATGCGCCGGACCCGGAGATCAAGAAGCTCATGGACGAGCTTCGCAAGGCGATGAACGAATACATGAAGGAACTGGCTCAGCGCATGCAGAATGCGCCGATGCAGCCGAACCAGAACGCGCAGAACGTCATCCGCCAGCAGGATCTGGAGCGCATGATGGACCAGATCGAGAATCTGGCCCGTTCAGGCAACCGCGATGCCGCTCAGCAGATGCTTTCAGAATTGCAGCGCATGATGAACAACCTACAGGCAGGCAGGCCGCAACAGGGACAGCAACAGCAGGGCGACAACAGCCAGATGCGCCAACAGATGGACAAGCTTGGCCAGATCCTCCGCGACCAGCAGAAGCTGATGGAGCAGACCTTCAAGCTGGACCAACAGTTGAAGGACCGTATGCAGCGCGGCGACCCGAATATGGGTATGAACGATCCGCTACTTGACCAGATGATGCCAGGCCAGGATGGCCAGCCGCAGGATCAGCAGCAGGGGCAGAACGGCGAACAGGGGCAGTCACCGTCGGAGCAGATGACCGAGGAGCAATTGCGCGATGCGTTGAAACAGCTCCGAGCACAGCAGGATGCGCTTGGCAAGCAGCTCGGCGAACTGCAGAAAGGCCTTGGCGAGATGGGTATGAAACCCGGACCGGGCTTTGGTCAGGCACAGCGCGAAATGGAAGGTGCCGGGCGCGAACTCGGCCAGGGCCGCGGCGAACCGGCCCTCCAGGGCCAGGGCCGTGCGCTGGAAGCGTTGCGCCAGGGCGCCCGGGACATGATGAACCAGATGATGCAAGCGCAACAGGGCCAGCAAGGCCAAGGGCCACAAGGTCAGGTTGGCCAGGGCAACCAGAACGGCCGCGATCCGCTCGGTCGTCCGCGTCGCGCAGAGGGTCCGGATTTCGGCGATCAAGTGAAGGTACCGGACGAAATCGACGTGCAGCGCGCACGCGAAATTCTCGATGCGATCCGCGAAAAGCTCGGCAACAACCCGCCTCAGGAGATGGAGCGGCGCTATCTGGAACGGCTGCTGGATATTCAGTAGCTGAGCTTGGATCGCAATGCGCCACCCAACTCCTAGGGTGCAGTGGATTCTCTTTCAAATGATGGGTCGCTCACGGCGCCGACGCAGCGTGGTGGAATTCCTGTCAAGGACAGGAATGGGGAGCAGGGAAGGTGTCGCCAACCTGTCTCACGCAGCCAGCGCCCGGGCAACCGCTTTTCGGATGTCTGGAAGTGCAAACGGCTTCGACACGACGTCGACGATCTTTTCTGCAAGGTCATCGGCCCGTTCGCGCTGCTCGGCATAGCCCGTCATCAGCAGGATTTTGAGCGTCGGAAAGGCCGATTTCGCCTGATGCGCAAGCTCGATGCCGTCCATGACCGGCATGCGGATGTCGGAAAGCAGTAGATCATAGACCCCGTCCTTCAGCTTCTCCAGCCCCTCGGCGCCATCGGCGGCTTCGTCGGTCTCATGACCGTCAAGGCGCAAGGCCCGGGCGACGAAAGAGCGAAGCGAATCTTCGTCTTCCGTGATCAGAATTTTTGCCATGATGTGCATCGCTCCGTCTTCATGCCCCGGAACGGAAATTGCACGGCGTTCCTTTTCGATCGGTAAACGAAAGAAGGCGATGGAAGGGATGGTTAACAACCCGTCTTATCCTCGATGAGGTCAGGCGTCGCCGGTAACCACGCCGACATAGGGCAGCTCACGGAAGGCATAGGCGACATCCATGCCGTAGCCGACGACGAAGTAATCCGGGCATTCGAAGCCGACATAGTCTGCCTCGAGCTTTTCTTTGCGCTTGACGCTCTTGTCGAGCAGCACGGCGATGCTGACGTTGCGCGCGCCGCGTTCGTAGAGAAGTTCCTTGGCGAAAAGCAGCGTGCGGCCTGATTCGAGGATGTCGTCGATCAGCAACACGTCGCGATCTTTCACGTCGCTGTCGATATCCTTGACGATGCGGACGCCCTGAGAAACCGTTCCCGTACCGTAGCTGGAAAGCGTGATGAATTCGACTTCAGGCGCAAGCCCGCTGTCGTGTAGCGCGCGGATGAGGTCTGCGGCAAAAATGAACGACCCCTTCAACACGGCAATGACGAGCAGGTCCTTTGTCGGACCCGCAGCAATATGCTTTGCCATTGCGTGATTGCGTTCGGCAATCTGCTCGGCAGTGAAAAGCGGTTCGATAATTTTTCCGCGCACGACAGGCATACGGCTAGCTCCATGAAACGAAGGGTAAGCCGTTAGCACATTAGAAGGGCAGAAACACCCTAAGGCATGAACGAAAGCCGGACTTCGGGCATTTTTCCGCCAGAGTGCTGCACGCGTGCCGAAAAACCACGGCTCTCGCCACCATAGATGACGTCTGCCGGCGGATTGATGACCATGCTCGCCACCAGCTGCTCGCCGCTCATCAGATCCGCGCGGATCGGCCGCACGGTCTGTGTGGTACCACTGCCGTTTTCGATGATGCCGTTGATAACCAGGATGCGCATACCATTTGCCTCGCGCGGCGCCACCGTGACATGCGTGAAGTGAAGCGGCGAGGTCAAGGCAGCAGTATCGCTCCCCGCCAGGCCGGAGAAACCGCCCGTCAGGCCGAAAACGAGAACGAAAAGCATGAAGACCAGGGCTATAAAGCTTTTGAGCGACGCCCGCTGCAGCCACTCTTCTGCGATCGCGAGAAACATAGTCGCCTTCGAGAAAGCTTCAGGCGTCGCAGGAAGCTTGGCAGCGGCAGCGGCGCGCTTACGATTGTCATTGAAACTTCTGGCGTTGAAGCCTTGGCTCCGGTTGCCGATAACGACGAACTCGGCATCGGCGACATCTGTCGGACGGCCAGGATAGCGGGGCTGACGCGCGGCGGGCTCCGGCGGCAAGAAATCGTAGGCGTTGCTCGCCGCGCGGCGCCTGAAGGTGGATGCTTCCATGTTGACGGTCTCTCCCATCTCCACATGGTTTCAGTGCACGGTTAAAATCCGGCATTGAAACGAATCCTGCCCAGTCGTAAATTTTAATGGTTAATGCTTCGCTAAGCTTGCCTTCAAACAGGCATCTTTCCGACGAAATTCACTGATTGTTAACGGTGTTGGTTAACAAGTCGATGGCGTTAAACCATGAAAGACTGGACTGCCCGTTGATCCATTTCGAGAATGTCGGTTTGCGCTACGGCATGGGCCCGGAGATTCTCCGGGACCTCACCTTCGATATTCCGAAAAAGTCCTTTCAGTTCCTGACCGGTCCCTCTGGCGCCGGCAAGACGACGCTTCTGCGCCTGCTTTTTATGTCGCTGCAGCCGACGCGCGGCCTGATCCGCATGTTCGGACGCAACATTTCCGACATCCCGCGGCCGGAGCTGCCGCTGCTTCGCCGCCGCGTGGGTATCGTCTTCCAGGATTTCCGCCTGCTCGATCATCTCACGACCTATGAGAATGTCGCACTGCCGCTTCGTGTACGTGGCAAGGACGAGAGCTCCTACAAGACAGACGTGCTCGAACTGCTGAAATGGGTGGGGCTCGGCGAGCGCATCAATGTGCTTCCGCCGGTGCTTTCCGGCGGCGAGAAACAGCGCGCGGCGATCGCCCGCGCGCTGATCGATAGACCCGAGGTTCTGCTTGCCGACGAGCCGACCGGCAACGTCGATCCGCCGATGGCACGCCGCCTGTTGAACCTCTTTCTCGAACTCAACCGCCTTGGTACAGCTGTCGTGATCGCAACTCACGATCTGACATTGATGGACCAGGTGGAAGCCCGCCGCATGATCCTTTCGGAAGGGCATCTTGACGTCTATGATTGAGCCCGCATCAAAGAACCGCGCGCAAAGCGCCGCCCAACCACAGCAGAAGCGGGCGGAGATGCGCGTGCGGCCAACGGCGCCGATCCTTCCGCCCTCGAATATCCAGGGCAACGCACTGACGGTGGTCATCGCAATCATGGCCTTCCTCGCCTGCCTGACGCTTGGCGGCGTCAGCATGGTGCGTTCGACAGCGGCCAGCTGGGAGAGCCAGATTTCCCGCGAGATCACCATCCAGATCAAGCCGGACGACGGTCTCGATATGGAAAAGGCGCTGACGCAGGCACGCGATATCGCCATGACCTTTGTCGGCACCAAAAGCGGCCAGATCGTCGATGAGGCGGCAACGGCCCGTCTGCTGGAGCCATGGCTCGGCAGCGGCCTTGACATCAAGGAGCTTCCCGTCCCCCGCCTCGTGATTATTACCATCGACGAGACGAACCCGCCCGATTTTGACGCGATGCGCTCACTGCTGAAGGAGAGCATCCCTCAGGCGTCGCTGGACGATCACCGCACATGGGTCGATCGCCTCGTTTCAATGGCACATACAACGGTCATGCTCGGCACCGGCGTGCTGCTGCTCGTCTTCATCGCCATGGTGCTGACGGTCGTCTTTGCGACACGTGGCGCACTTTCCGGCAACCGCCATATCGTCGAGGTCTTGCATTTCGTGGGAGCCGAAAGTTCCTTCGTCGCGACTGAATTCCAGAAGCATTTCCTGAAGATCAGTCTTAAGGGATCGGCAATCGGCAGCGCTTTGGCAGCTCTCTTTTTCTTAGCTGCAGGCTTCCTGCAGAGCCGTACGATTGCGACGCCGCAGACCGATCAAGCGACAGCTCTCTTCGGCACCTTCTCGGTCGGAGCCCTTGGCTACCTCGGCATTTTTGCGACGATGATCGTCATTGCATTGCTGACGACGCTCACAGCGCGGCTCACGGTGATGCGCACGATCTATGAAATCGATACGCTGCGCTCCGACCCGACGCGAAGCGATGGCATCGCGAATTGAAGGCTCAGTCGTTTTTGCCACGAAAGTGTCTGTTCCCTGCCGCAATCTGCATATATTCACGATTTATGACCATGGGCCATACTAGACGCACTCCGATTCGTCCCGACCCGGCGCTAGCCAGCTACGGTGTCGAAACCCTGCGTCGTGGTCCCCTACGCCGGATGTTGCGATGGGGCGGATTCGCCTTCGTCCTGGCGACCGCGCTGCTTTTCGTCGGCTTCCTGCGGTTCGCCGATTCCGTAACCACCTTGAAACCTCCGGCTGAACCGAAGGCCGATGCCATCGTCGTTTTGACAGGCGGCTATCAGCGCATCGATCAGGCCGTCGAACTGCTGGAGAAAGGCGCGGGCAAGCGGCTGCTCATATCGGGCGTTCATCCGTCGACAACGCCGGGGCAGATACGCAAAACCACATCGGCGCCTGCTGATCTTTTCGATTGCTGCGTCGACATCGGCTATGACGCAATCGACACGATCGGCAATGCGCAGGAAGCTGCAAACTGGATCCATGCGAAGGGCTACAAGAGCGTTCTGGTCGTCACCAACAACTACCACATGCCACGCAGTCTCGCCGAACTCGCCTACGTCGATGCCGATACGCAGTTCATCCCCTACCCGGTCGTCAATTCCGACCTGAAGACCAGGGCCTGGTTCACCGATCCAAATGCGCTTCGCGTCATGCTCGCCGAATATGCCAAGGTGCTTCTGGCAGGCGCGCGCAACATCACCGGCTTCGGGCGCCATCCCGGCCTTCGCTCGGCAAGCATCACCGGTCCGAGCTGATTTCCATCGAGCGCTTTTTATGAGAGCCATTATCGTGTAGGCAGGGCGAGCTCGCCGTTTGCGCGGATACTGGCTTTGGAAAATTTCATGATCGCCCTGCGTTCCGTTCTCTTCAATACGATCTTCTACGCCAACCTCATCATCCGGATGATCGTGCTTTCGCCCTATTATTTCGTCGTGCCCCGCAAGACCGCCTATGCGATCCCTAAGAACTGGGCACTTTCGAACCATTGGCTGATGGAAAAGATCGTCGGGACGACCTTTGAGATCGATGGCATAGAGAACCTGCCGGACGGCAGCTACATCCTCGCCCCAAAGCACCAGTCCTTCTGGGACACCTATGCACTGCTGCCCTGGTTGAAAGACCCGGTTTACATCCTCAAGCGCGAATTGATGTGGATCCCGCTTTTCGGCTGGTATGCGAAAAAACAGCGCATGATCCCGGTCGATCGCGGCGCGCGCGGCAAGGTCATGGTCGAGGTGCTGAAGCGCACCAGGGAAGAGCTTGCGACAGGCCGTCAGTTGATCATCTATCCGGAAGGCACGCGCCGGGCACCGGGCGCAGAACCGCTCTACAAATACGGCATTGCCCGCATGTATCGGGATCTCGGCATTCCGGTCGTGCCGGTGGCCATGCATCCCGGCCTTTTCTGGCCGCGCCGCAGCGCCGTGCGCCGTCCCGGCCATTTCAAGGTTCGCATCCTGCCTGCCATTCCGCCGGGTATGGATCCGGATGCGTTCTTCGAGCATCTAATCGATGTGACCGAGAAGGCGAGCGACGACCTTCTGGTCGATACGGTGGCGCGCAATCCGCGCTTGCCACTGCCGCCGACCGCCGTCGAGAGACTGGCGCAATTGCGGAAGGCAACGGCCGCTTCTGCCTAAACGGCCCGCAGCCGCTCGACCTCGCCGGCGACCCGTTCCAGCCAATGGTCGCGAATGCCCATCTCCTTAAGATGCGAGAGCGTATTGAAAACATAAGCGTCGTTCGAACCCGACCGACCCTTTGCCTCGTGCACCGTGCGCGCAGCTACAGAGGCATCGAGCGCGCCGGCATATTGGGCGTGGTCGCGATCAACGATGTAGGCAATTGCCTTGATGTTGCGTCGGCCGGGAAGCGATAGCGGCACATGCCGCTCGAGATAGACGTTGGTGACGAGCTCGCGGGCGCGCAGATAGTCCATCACCTCGTCGCGCCTTTCCAAGGCCACGCGAAATGCTATGCCGCGGCAGGAGCCGCCGCGATCGAGGCCTAGCACGAGACCCGGATTTTGCTGCGTGCCGCGGTGAACCCAGGAATGGACGCATAGTGATCGCCGGTAGCCGTAAACGAGAGCCTGAGAGCGCTCAAGAAACTCGAAGCCCGGATTCCACATCAGCGATCCGTAGCCAAATACCCAAAATTCGTCCATATCGCAGGCCAGACCGAAATTCCCATTTGCGATTCACCATTGGAGAACCATCATGGCAGCGTCAAGCCAATCCGGCAGCGGCAGAAAATTCTGGTTGCTCGGCTTGGGCATCGTTCTGGTTGTCGCGATCTATACCGGCGGCTGGTTTTACGCAGCCGCCCACCTCAAGGAGACCGTGCTCAAGGTTATTGCGCCGCGCAGCACGGCGGGCGTCAGCGGCGAATGCGCCGATATCGACTTTCGCGGCTATCCGTTCCGAATTGGCCTCTATTGCTCGAAAGTGGGTGTGGATGACAACACGAACGGCGTCTCCGCTTCCTTTGGCGAACTTCGCTCCGCAGCCCAAGTTTACGCGCCGGGCCATATCGTCTGGGAACTCGATTCGCCGGCTGAAATCCGCACGGCAAACGGCCTTTCGATCTCGGCGCAGTGGGCAAACCTGCAATCCAGCCTGGTGACGCGGCTGAGGGGCATCGACCGCACCTCCATGATCATCGACGGCCTCAAGGCGACCGCTGTTTCCTCCTATACCGGGCAAACGGTCAATGTCGATGCAGGACACACGGAAGTCCACCTCCGCCAGAATGCAGGCGATCTCGACGGTGCCTTCTCACTCGAAGATGCAAATGCCGTCATCAAGGACTGGCCGCAGGTCTTCCCTAAATTCTCGGCGAGCGCCGATATCACCCTTGCAGGCAGAGGCGGAATGATCGACGGAAGCGATCCGCAAGGGCTTTATGGGGCAAGCGGAGAGCTGCGCAAGGCCGTGGCCGATATCGGCGACGGCAAGGTGATGACGTTGACGGGCCCCTTCTCCTTCGATGAGCAAGGCTTTTTGTCCGGAAAGTTCAAGCTGGAGATCGAGCAACTCGGCCCCTGGCGCGACAGCCTGAAACAGGCCCTTCCGGAAATCGCCAAGACCGTCGATACCGCCGCCAAGCTTCTAAAGGCGCTCGCGGTCGGCGGCGACAGGGTTTCGGTCGACCTCGTCGTCCAGCACGGCAATGCCACCGTAAGCGGCTTCATCCCGCTCGGCACAATCCCGCCGATCTGAGGCTCAGTTCGTCTTCGTATCCTGCGCATGTGGGCGGCCAAAGTCTGGCGTGTCCACATCCTGTCCTGCCTGGACGATCGAGCGGCGAATTGCGCGGGTGCGGCTGAAGAGCTCGAAAAGCTTGTCGCCCTCGCCCCAGCGGATCGCGCGCTGCAGATAGGCAAGATCTTCCGAAAAGCGCGCCAGCATTTCAAGGATCGCATCCTTGTTGTGCAGGCAGACGTCGCGCCACATCGTCGGATCGGAGGCCGCAAGGCGCGTAAAGTCGCGAAAGCCGGAGGCGGAGTATTTGATGACTTCCGATTCCGTCACGGTTTCCAGATCGTCGGCCGTGCCGACAATATTATAGGCAATGATGTGCGGCAGGTGCGAGACGATGGCGAGCACCTTGTCGTGGTGGTCGGCGTCCATCTCATCGACCTTGGAGCCAAGGCTTTCCCAGAATTTGCGAAGCTTCTTGAGCGCCCCCTCGTCGGTGCCCGCAATCGGCGTGAAGATGCACCAGCGGCCTTCGAAAAGGCCCGGGAAGCCGGCGTCAGGACCGGATTTTTCCGTACCGGCCAGCGGATGGCCGGGGATGAAGTGCACATGCGGTGGCATATGCGGCTGCATCTGCGCGATGACCGACGCCTTGGTGGATCCGACGTCGGTGACGATCGCCCCCGGCTTCACGCTTTCTGCGATTTCCTTGGCAACACTTTCCGAGGCGCCGACCGGCACGGACACGATGACGAGATCGGCATTCTCGGCGGCCTCGGCCGACGACGTCGTATAACGGCTGCCGAGCTGCAATTCCCCGGCACGCTTCAGCGTTTCGGCACTGCGCGTTGCCACGACGACTTCGTTGGCGAGCCCCAGCCGCTTGATGTCGTGAGCGATCGAGGAGCCGATCAACCCGATGCCGATCAGCGCGATGCGATCAAACTGCGCTGTCATGCCGGGCGTCCCATGAATTCGCCGAGCGCTTCGATGACGCCGCGATTGGCTTCTTCGGGGCCAATACTCATGCGGAGTGAATTGGGGAAGCCGTAGCTGCGAACCGCCCGCAGGATATAGCCACGGCTCGTCAGAAAATCGTCGGCATCGGCAGCGCGCTTGCCGTCGACGTCCGGAAAATGGATGAGGACGAAGTTGGTCACCGACGGCGTAACCTTGAGACCGATCGTTTCGAGCGCTCCGGTAACCTTCTCGATCCACATCTGGTTGAAGGAGGTCGCCTCTTGAACGAAGGCTTGATCGCGGATCGCCGCGGCACCGGCCGCGATCGCCGGCGTATTCATGTTGAACGGGCCGCGCACGCGGTTCAGCGCATCGATGATCTCGGCAGGCGCATATATCCAGCCGACGCGGAGCGCGGCAAGCCCATAGACCTTCGAGAAGGTGCGGGTCATGACGACGTTCGCGTTCGAGGAGACGACCTCGATGCCGGATTCATAGTCGTTGCGCCGGACATATTCGGCATACGCCGCATCGAGCACCAGGACGACATGCTTCGGCAGACCGGCCTGCAGGCGGCGGACTTCGCTGACCGGGATATAGGTACCGGTTGGATTGCCAGGATTGGCGATGAAGACGATCTTCGTCTTGTCTGTCACGGCGGCAAGGATCGCGTCGACATCGACGGTATGATCCGTCTCCTTCACCACGACAGGCGTCGCGCCCGCGCCCATGATCTGAATCTTGTAAACGAGGAAGCCGTGCTCGGTGATGATGCCTTCGTCACCGGGGCTGAGATAAACGTGGCAGAGCAAGCCGAGCAGTTCGTCCGAGCCGTTGCCACACATGATGTTAGCCGGGTTAAGGCCATGAACCGCTGCGATCGCCTCGCGCAATTCGATCGCCTGCCCGTCCGGATAGCGCTCGAGATGGCCGGCGGCCTCACGGAAGGCTTCTATGGCCTTCGGGCTCGCGCCAAGCGGCGTTTCGTTGGAGGAGAGCTTGTAGACGCGGGCGACGCCCGGTGCATGTTCCTTGCCCGGCACATAGGCTGCAATATCGAGGATACCGGGACGCGGAACAGGCTTGCTCATCTCAACGCTCATGGGATCGACCTTGAAAAACGCCGGAAATTCCGGCCGGAAATTGCCCTGTGGCAATAAAGCGGAAAGCGGCCTTTGTCGAGTGAGACTTAACGGCTGCGTGTCGTCGGAACACCATGCGGCGCAAGAACCGGCACGAAGACGCGGCGCGAAGCCCGTGCGGCTACCGGCAGGCCCTGATAGAGCCGCTTCTGTGCCTCGACGATGATGACGCCTGAAAAGGCCGGCCAGAGTGTGCGGCCAATGCGTTCGAAGGCGCGGCGAAGGCTGAGAACCGTGCGAAGCTTCGATGGCGGGAAGAACAGCGCCTCGGCGGTCGCGCCGGGCGTGAAATTCGTCTCGCGCAGCAGATGCGTGAGTTGACCCCGCGAATAGGGGCGCCCGGAGCCGAAAGGCGTATGTTCCATGCGCGCCCAGACGCCGCGCCGGTTCGGCACCACGATGACGAGGCGTCCGCCGGGCGCAAGCACGCGCCAGAGCTCCTTCAAGGTCTCCCGCGGGCTTTCGGCGAATTCCAGCGAATGCACCATCAGCACACGATCAATGGACGAATCGGGAAGCGGCAGTTCTTCGTCGAAGATGAGTGCGGTCGACGACAACGACCCCACCGGCCAGTTCACGGCGCCCTGCCCGGCTGGCATGAAGGCGAAGGTGCGCTCGGTATCGGCACTGAACCGGTCGAGGAAGGGAACGGCATAGCCGATGCCCACGAGCCGCTCCTGCGGCAGGCGCACCCAAAGCGACGACAGCGCCATGGCAATCGAGTGCTCGGCAAGGCGGCCGAGCTCGGAGTGATAGAACTGGCGCAGATCGACAATATCCGTGTGCATCGCAATAAATGTTATCAGCGGGCGATTGGACTTCAAGGCCGGAGCCTCTACATTCCGGACATGTTCGTGGGAAAGAGGCCGCTTGGACAATGAAACCTTTGGAATTAGAAGTTTTTCTCTGCCGATCCGACAATTTCGGCGTTCTCGTGCATGATCCGGAGTCCGGACTGACGGCATCGATCGACGCGCCGGAAGAGGCGGCCGTGGCAGCGGCTGCTAAACGGCGCGGCTGGAAGATTTCGCACATCTTCACCACGCATCACCACACCGACCACGTCGAAGGCAATCTGGCATTGAAGGAGCAATTCGGCTGCGAGATCATCGGTCCGGTCAACGAGGCCGTGGCAATTCCCGGCCTGGACAAATCGATGGCCGATGGCGACAGCTTTTTCTTCGGCGACCATGTCGTCAACGTCATCGAAACACCGGGCCATACCGTCGGCCATATCTGTTACCATTTCGCTGACGACAAGCTGCTTTTTGCCGCCGATACGGTCTTTGCACTGGGCTGCGGCCGCCTCTTGGAGCGCCCGGCAGCAGATATGTGGCATTCGCTACAGAAGCTGGCCGTGCTGCCAGACGAGACGGCAATCTATTTCGGCCATGAATATACGCTTTCGAACGCTCGTTTCGCTTTGACGATCGATCCGGACAACGAGCGGCTGAAGACGCGTGTTGCCGAGATCGAGGCTTTGCGCGCCGAAGGCAGGTTCACGATCCCGACGACGCTGGGCCTGGAAAAGGAAACCAACCCTTTTCTTCGCGCCGCCGATCCCGCCATCCGCCGCAATCTCTTGATGGAAAGCAAGACGGACGAGGAAGTCTTTGCGGAGATCCGCAGGCGCAAGGACAAGTTCTGATGTCTCCCGACGATATTATCGAGGCGCTTTCGATGCAGCCGCATCCGGAAGGCGGCTGGTACGTGCAGACGTTTCGCGATGGCAATGGCAAGGATCGCGGGCACTCGACAGCAATCTACTATCTGCTGAAAGCCGGGCAACGTTCGCACTGGCATCGCGTTCACGATGCGGCGGAGGTCTGGCACTATTACGCTGGTGCGCCCTTGGCACTCCACAGGTCAGCAGACGGCGCGGAAAGCGAAACCTTGATGCTCGGGATCGACCTGGTAAATGGCGAGCGTCCGCAAGCGATCATTCCGGCAAACTGGTGGCAATCGGCAGAAACGCTTGGCGAATACACGCTCGTTGGCTGTACGGTGGCACCGGGCTTCGAGTTTTCGAAATTGGAAATGGCACCGATGGATTGGCAGCCGGGCGGGTAAGATCTATTCAGCCGCCGCCGCAACCTGTTTTGCGACGCTTTTGCGGCGGAACATTTCCTGAGCCGCAAGCACTGCACCGCCGGTGACCAGCAGGCAGGCAAGCGCAATGCGCCAGCTTGGCTCGGCAAAGCCGAATATCGTCAGGATGAGCGTCGAAAACAACGGCGCTGCATAACTTGCCGCACCGAGGATCTGGATATCGCCGTTCTTGACGCCGTAATCCCAGGCATAGAACGCAGCGCCGACGGGGAAGAGACCGAGACCGGCAACGGCGATCCATTCGAAAGCCGTTGCCGGCCACAGGGTCGTTTCCAACCCGAGATGGCAGAAGAACGACAGAGTGGATGTCGCAAGGCAGAAGCCGGTAACGACATCGGTCGAGACCGCATCGAAGCGCCGCGTCAGCAGCGAATAGCCGGACCAGGTGAAGGCGCAAAGGAAGGCAGCGCCGTAGCCGATCGCATAGGCACCGTCGAAATCGATGCCGTTGCGGCCGACGATCAGGAAAGTGCCGCAGAGCCCGGCGAGCGCGCCTGCCACATGATACCAGCGCAACCGCTCGCCCGGCAGCAGCGCCGAGCCGACGACAATCAGCAGCGGCCAGAGATAGGCAATCAAGCCGGCCTCCACCGCCGGCGCGTTCCGAAGCGCGGTGAAATAGAGGAAGTGATAGCCGAAGAGGCCGGCAATGCCGATGATCCAGACCTTCGCCGGCTGCCTCAGCAGCGCCATGCGAGACGGGTTGAGGATTAACACGGCAATGCCCGGGATGCTACCGATCGCAAAGCAGATCGCCGAAAGCTGGAACGGCGGCATCTCGCCGGATGCAGCGGTGAAGAGCGCGAGAAACGACCACATCAAAATGGCCGTGAACCCGATCAATGTCGCCCGAAGCTTCACCTGTCCCCCTTGACGCAGACCAGCTCCGTCAGTTTGCACGGTATTTCACCGCGGTAATCGTCACCATTCCGTACTGCGTCGGAATGCGAACATAGACCGGAGCATATACGTTGGCCGCATCCGCCTTTGCAAACCAGATTTCCATGTTGCCGCTTCGGCTCAGATAATCGATATCCTTGCGGCCTTTCCTGTAGCCGGACCTGGGCACGAAGCGCACGCCGCAAACCGTTGCCTTGCCGGAAAACCCATCCGTTCTAAAATCCTGGGATCCCTTTGGCGAAAGCACAAGGTCCATGCGCATCTCGCCGTCATAGATCGGCAGGCGCTGCGAGCAGAGCTTCGTATCCGCCGGGAAGATCAACCCGGAGATCGGATCAAGCACGGAGCGCATATCGCCCGGCTTGACATCGACCCAGTTGCGTGGCTGGCGCCGTTCCGGCTTCACAGTCGTGGAGACGATATCGCCGTTTCTGTAGCGGACTTCGTAGGTACGCACGCGTTTGCCGCTCTTGTAATAGAGGTAGTAGCGCTGCGCTTGCAGTCGGTCGTTGCGCAGGACACCGGTGACGTTGGTTTTCGCAGCAATTTTCGTCACAAGATCGGCAAGGCCCGCCGAACTGATATTGCCTGAAACCTGGTAGCGCTGATCATCGTCGATCTGGGTAACGAAGGCGGCGCGCGCAATCGGCAGGATTCCGAGAGCAACTCTATATTCCGTACGATGACGGATCTCGCTTGCGCCAGCCGGGATGGACATCAGCGCTGCAATTGACGATAGGAAAATCCGCCTGCCCAGATGAGCCATGAAGAGAGCCTTTTTCAAGGGCAGACAATGCCCTGCACAAGCGGTCTATACTCCTGCCGCGCATAGAAGCAAACACGAGCTTTTTGACAGAATTGCGGGAAAGGCCAAGGTTTGGCTTGACGCGGGCGGCCGGTCTGACTATAGAACCGCAACTTTCCAATTATGGCCTGTTGGATTGCAGACCCGCGTTTGCCGGGGCATGGTAATACGATGGCCTAGAAAAACAAGAATAGGTGTTCAATGTCCCGCGTGTGCGAATTGACCGGCAAGGCCGTCCTGACTGGTAACAATGTCAGCCATGCCAACAACAAGACCAAGCGCCGGTTCCTGCCGAACCTGTGCCAGGTTACGCTGATCTCCGACGCTCTCGGCCAGCGCTACCGTCTGCGTGTTTCAGCAGCTGCGCTGCGCTCCGTCGAGCATCGCGGTGGCCTCGACGCCTTCCTCATCAAGGCAAGCGAAAACGAACTGTCGATGCGTGCCCGTCTGCTGCGCCGTCAGATTGTCAAGAAGACCGCCGAAGCCGCATAAGCTTCGACACCTTCTTCCATACGGCTTCAAAGGCTTGCACGGCTAATACCGGACAAGCCTTTTGCTTTGCCGGCCCGATACCCCAACTGGTGGCATCACCCAGGATAAAAAAATGCTGAAGACCCGCTATACCCTCCTCTACATCGCTCTGATGACGCTTGTCGTCGTGGCTTCCAACTTCCTCGTCCAGTTTCCCGTGAACGCGGAAGTCGCCGGCATCAAGCTAGCCGATATCTTGACCTGGGGTGCGTTCAGCTATCCGGTCGCTTTCCTGATCACCGATCTCACGAATCGCCAGTTCGGTCCTCAGGTAGCGCGCAAGGTCGTGTTCGCCGGCTTTGTCGTCGGCATCGGGCTTTCCTTCTTCACATCGGTGCCGCGCATCGCGATCGCCTCCGGTTCGGCTTACCTCGCCGGCCAGCTGCTCGATATCGCCGTCTTCAATCGCCTTCGCCGCCAGACCTGGTGGCGTGCGCCGCTCGTCGGCTCGCTGGTGGGCTCGGCGCTCGACACGGCGATCTTCTTCTCCTTCGCCTTTGCCGCCTTCTTCGTCTTCCTCGGCCCGAACGATCCGTTTGCGCTGGAGCAGGCCCCGGTCCTCGGTGCAATGGCCGCTCAGGCGCCGCGCTGGATTTCATGGGCGATCAGCGATTTCTCGGTGAAGATGCTCATGGGTCTCGTCATGCTGCTGCCCTACGGTGCACTCATGAACGTGCTGCGGCCGATGCAGCCGGCCCGCGCAAGCTGATCGCCAGTAGCCGGCCTTCGAAAAGGCCCTTTACTCAGTGAGACGAAATTCCAGCATGAGGTTCCGCTCCAAAATGGAGTGGTTGTCGTCGGAAACGATGATCACATGCGTGCTGCCATCCGGCGCCTGAAAACTGTCCAGGCCTTCCATGTTGTCGATCTGGTAACCGAAATCGGCCGTCAACAAAATGTCGCCATCGGCGACGGCGTCCGGCCGGATCTCTGCCGCAGCGATGCGCCGGATCCGCATAGCGATGCCGTTGGCGATGTTGAAACGACGTTCCAGAAGCAAAAGATCGCCGCCCGGCAGAAACGCACCATCGGTCGGATCGAAATCACCGTTGCGCGTCACCGCGAAGCTGCCCTTGAGCGGCCCGGATAGGATTGCGCCGTAGATATTCCCCTTCCGATCCCGGCTCTCTTCCGAAATGATGACGGCAGCGCCCTTCAAGGCGCTCTCGGGCGGAGCCACCGCTAGCGTCTCGAAGCCGCGGCCGCTTCGCAACGACCGTATAGGCACGAGAATGGGGATCGAGCCAACTGACGACGAGGTCTCGAACCCAGGGTCGGGGTAGGCTTCGACCCGGTGGTCTTGTTCGAAGGAAACCAGAACCTTGTCGCCCTTGAGGGCAAGACCCTCGGCATCCATGCGTCCCTTCCCCTCGAAAGTGGTCCCACTGGCGTTTTTCATAGGCGTGATTTCAACGCCGGACAAACCGGAAAGCCGTCCCTGCTGGTCGCGCTCGATACTGCCGGTCAGCCAGTGGCCGGTATCAAGCACACCAACGAAATGCTTCCGGTCCGGCACGAAACGGATCGCCGACCAAGATCCAAAAAGCCGGTTGCCGGACACCATTACCAGCCCGACAAGGAAGTCCAGCGGCCCGAATCTCGTCTCGCTGGAACCAATCTTGAAGGTCGAGATGAAGCGGCTGCTGATATCCACGCTCTCGCGCGCAACCGCGATGGAAACAGCCCCAGCGAGACAAAGAACAAGCAAAGCCGCGCGGGACAGACGGATCATTATGCGCCGGTTCCTTTCGGCATCAGCTTGCGCGTCGCAAACGGCCGCCACGCGGCTGTGCTGCCTGATCTTCGAAGAGCGAGGCCAGCTGCTCGGTCATCGCGCCCGCAAGCTCGTCCGCGTCGACGATGGTCACGGCGCGGCGATAATAGCGCGTCACGTCGTGGCCGATGCCGATCGCAAGCAATTCGACCGGCGAACGGGTCTCGATCTGCTCGATCACGGCGCGCAGATGACGTTCGAGGTAATTGCCGGGATTGACCGAAAGCGTGGAATCGTCGACCGGCGCACCGTCGGAGATCATCATCAGGATGCGGCGCTGTTCGCGGCGAGCCAGAAGACGATTATGCGCCCAGATCAGCGCCTCGCCGTCGATATTTTCCTTCAGCAGCCCTTCGCGCATCATCAGGCCGAGATTGGTGCGCGCACGGCGCCACGGCGCATCTGCCGACTTGTAGATGATGTGACGCAGGTCATTGAGGCGGCCGGGCGTCTGCGGCTTGCCGCCGGCAAGCCAGCTCTCACGCGCCTGCCCGCCCTTCCAGGCCTTGGTCGTGAAGCCAAGGATCTCGACCTTGACGCCGCAACGCTCCAACGTGCGGGCCAGAATATCGGCGCAGGTGGCAGCAACGGTGATCGGGCGCCCGCGCATGGAGCCAGAATTGTCGATCAGAAGCGTCACGACCGTGTCGCGGAACTGCGTGTCCCGCTCCATCTTGAAGGAAAGCGGCTGCATCGGATCGATGATGATGCGCTGCAGGCGGGCGGTATCGAGATAGCCCTCTTCCAGATCGAAGTCCCAGGAGCGGTTCTGTTGCGCCATCAGGCGACGCTGCAATCGATTTGCGAGCCGCCCGACAGCGCCCTGCAGGTGCGCGAGCTGCTTGTCGAGGAAGGCGCGCAGGCGCTCCAGCTCGGCAGCGTCGCAAAGCTCCTCGGCGGTGATGATCTCGTCGAACTCTTCGGTAAAGACGTGATAGTCGACCTTCTCGTTGAAGTCGGCAAAGGGCGTGTTTGGACGACGGGTTTCGCCCGGTGTTTCAGACTCGTCCTCGCCCTCTTCCATCATGTCGTCGTCGGAGATCTCGGCGCCTTCGGTCTCGCCGTCCTCCGTCTGCTCGTCGGCAACTTCGCTATCTTCGACCGGCGCGGCATCGGTGCCCGCGTCATCATCGACCTCGTCCTGATTTGACTCATCGCCGCTCGGCTGGTCTTCCTGATCCTGCTCGTTGTCCTCATCGTTTTCGCTGTCGTCGTCGCCGTATTCTTCCGCCATTTCCATAGCGGAGAGCATGTGGCGGATCACCTTCGAGAAAGCCTGCTGATCGTTGATGACGCTTGTAAGGTCATCGAGTTCGGAACCCGCCTTCTCCTCTATGAAGGGTCGCCATAGATCGAGAACCTTTCCGGCGGAGGCGGGCGGCTTCTGGCCGGTCAGCTTCTCACGCACCATCATGGCGACGGCCTCGCCGATCGGCGCATCCTCCTGCCGCTCGATGCCGGTGAAATTCGCCTTGGAGTACTTCTCCTCGGTCATCGAACGCAGGTTCGCAGCCACGCCCTCCATGCGCAGCGTGCCGATCGATTCGACGCGCGCCTGCTCGACGGCGTCGAAGATCGCACGCGCGTCCGAGCCCTGCGGCGCCATCGTCGCGTGCACTTTTTCATCGTGGCAGGCAAGCCGAAGCGCCATGGAGTCGCCTAGACCGCGCGTCACCGCCAGCTCATGCGCCGTTGGCCGCTTGGAAAGCTCGGGTAGCCGAATACGCTCAGCCGTCATGCCGGGGCGCTCGTTGGCAAAAGTCACCTCGACCTCGCCGTCGCCTGCAATCGCGCGCACGCAGCCGGTTATCGCGCGCCGCAAGGGCTCGACGTCGACCGGGGCGTTTGGTCTTGCTTTCGAATTGTCACCACGTGATGCCATGATCGACGGGCCTTAAGCCTCCAGCACGATGTTGGCTGCGCTCTCCTTGAGCTCGACACCAAAGGCGCGCTGATAGTGCTCGGCGACCAGCGGACGCTCCAGTTCGTCGCACTTGTTGAGGAAGGTGACGCGGAAGGCGAAGGCGAGGTCGCCGAAGATATCGGCGTTTTCGGCCCAGGTGATGACCGTACGCGGGCTCATGACAGTCGACAGATCGCCGTTCATGAAGGAAGCGCGTGTCAGATCGGCGACGCGGACCATCTTGGAAACGGTATCGCGGCCGTTCTTGTCCTTCTGGAAGCTTTTCACCTTGGCGGTGACGATGTTCACTTCATGGTCGTGCGGCAGGTAGTTCAACGTGGTGACGATCGACCAGCGGTCCATCTGCGCCTGGTTGATCTGCTGCGTGCCATGATAGAGGCCGGTGGTATCGCCGAGGCCGATGGTGTTTGCCGTCGCAAAGAGGCGGAAGGCCGGGTGCGGACGAATGACTCGGCTCTGATCGAGCAGCGTCAGGCGGCCTGAAGATTCCAGCACGCGCTGGATGACGAACATGACGTCCGGACGGCCGGCGTCATATTCATCGAAGACGAGCGCGACATTGTGCTGATAGGCCCAGGGCAGGATGCCGTCCTTGAATTCCGTGACTTGAAGGCCGTCCTTGACGACGATCGCGTCCTTGCCGACGAGATCGATACGGCTGACGTGGCTGTCGAGGTTGATGCGCACGCAGGGCCAATTGAGGCGGGCAGCGACCTGCTCGATGTGAGAGGATTTACCGGTGCCGTGGTAGCCGGAGATCATGACGCGGCGGTTGTGGGCAAAACCTGCAAGAATGGCGAGTGTCGTCTCGCGGTCGAAGAGATAGTCGTTATCCAGGTCCGGAACGTAGGCATCGCCCTTGCTGTAAGCCGGAACGCGGATATCGGAATCGATCCCAAAGACTTCCCTGACCGAAACGGTGGTGTCTGGAAGCTCGGAAATATCAAGGTCAATCTTGCTCATCATGTCTCCAAGGCGGGTGCTTCCACCCTGCCATACTATCTCAGGCCATTTCGCAACCATGACGCCGCAGCTTTGTTCTGCGCCCGTTCAAGGTGGAACGTCCACGATACCTCTCCGGGACTGAAGCGAAACCTCGGCGGGATAATGACCGCTTGCGAGCATTCTGGAACAAAGTCCCGGACAAGAAACGCCGCGTCCGGAAGGTTGGCAAAGGCGGCGTTGGCAAAACGCACAGATCCATGCCGCGGTTGCCTGCGGCCTCAGCCGATTTGGACCATACCCGATTGAAGGCGGAGAGCAAGGACAGGAATTAACAAAAACCGTTCTGCTTCAACAATTGATAGGCTTGGATGACGGCGCGGAAGCGCTCTTCGGAACCGCGGTCGCCGCCGTTGGCATCGGGATGATGCTTCTTGACCAGTTCCTTGTAGCGGGTCTTGATCTCGGCAGAGGTGGCACCTGCCTGCAGCCCCATCGTATCGAAGGCTTTGGCCTCCAGGCTCTTCAACTTGCGTTGCTCGGGGAAACGCGGACCGCTGCCCTTGGCGCCGCTGACGAAACCGAAGGGATCGCGCACACGGCTATAGGCGCCGGAGCGGATGTCCGAATGCAGCGGGCTGTCCTTCGCCGCCTTGTTGACGCCGACGGTCCAGGTCGGACGATGTCCGGTGACCGCCTCCTTCTGGTAGCGGGCGATTTCGCCATCCGAGAGGCCGGAGAAATAATTGTAGCCCTTGTTGTATTCCTTGACGTGCTCGAAGCAGAAAAGAAAGAACTGCCCTTCGGCATTGCGTCCGACAGGAGCGCGATGCACGCCTTTTTTATCACAGCCGTCCCACTGGCAGGTCGGAGGAGCCTGCTCGGTTTCCTGCTCGCGTTTGCGGCGGGTGCGGATGCGATCGAAATATTTGGAATCGAGTCTCATGACGGCGCTAATTATGGGCCTGCCGCGAAGCGACGACAAGAATTGACAAACACGAATGTTGCTGGCTTGGTGGGAACCCCCTTTTTGCGAAGCAACTGGACGAAATCGTGACCCTTGAGACCCGCATCGAAGAAAAACTGACCGAAGCTTTTGCGCCCGAGCGCCTGAGCGTCATCAACGAAAGCCGCCTTCATGCCGGCCATCAGCCGGGTTTCACCGGCACCGGTGAAACGCACATGCGCGTGCGCATCGTCTCAGCCAAGTTTGCAGGAATGACGAGGCTCGCCCGCCACCGCGCCGTCACCGAACTGCTGAAGCCGGAACTTGACGCAGGGCTGCATGCGCTCGCCGTAGAGCTCGCCGCACCCGGCGAAGCAACCAGCTGGTAGGAACACGTCCCTCATATAAGCGTTTGCTCTCCTTTCACCAAGGAGGAAACAGGCATGATGAAGCCGACGATTGCCCGCATCTGGCGCGGGCGTACGCCAAGAGAAAAAGCTGACGAATACGAAGCCTATAACTACGAAGCGGGCATCAAGCCGCTGATCGAGAAAGCACTTGGCGTCCAGACTTTTCGCGAAGACCGCGACACGGAAAGCGAATTCGTGACGATCTCTTATTGGGAAAATATCGAGGCGATGAGCACCTTTGCCGGCACCGATCCCACGAAGATCCATCACCTCGAACGCGACAGCGAATTTTTGATCGAACTGCCGAAGGAAGTGCAAATCCTGCGCCTGCTCACCAGCCACGGAGCGACCGGATAAGATTCAGAGCGGTTTGGTCTCGTTCTCCGCAGCAGGACGGATGCGTAGCCTGGTGATGCGGTTCTTCTCGCGCTTCATGACGATGAAGCGCTTGCCGTAAAAAGTGAAGGCCTGCCGCTCCTCCGGGATCGTCATCGATTCATGGATGACGAGGCCGGCGATCGTCGTCGCCTCTTCGTCGGGCAACTGCCAATCGAGCGCGCGGTTGAGGTCCCGGATCGGCACACTGCCATCGACAACGATCGAGCCGTCGGATTCCTGGCGCACGCCCTGCATATCGATGTCGTGTTCATCGGAAATATCGCCGACGATCTCTTCCAGGATGTCCTCGAGCGTCACGATGCCCTGCACCTCACCATACTCATCGACGACGAGGGCGAAGTGCTGCTTGCGGCGCAGGAACGCATTGAGCTGATCTTCGAGATTCGTGCTGTCCGGCACGAACCAGGGTTTCTGGGCAATCTTGACGATATCGAGATTCTCCGGCCCCACGTTCGGCTCGGCCAGCGCGCGCAGCAAGTCTTTTGCGTGGACGACGCCGATGATGTTGTCGATCGTGCCGCGCCACAGCGGCATGCGGGTATACGGGCTCTCGAGGATCGTGCGAACCAATACCTCAGGCGCGTCGTCTGCATTGATCGCGCGCATCGCCGTGCGGTGGACCATGATATCGGAGAGTTCGAGCTGGCTAAGGTCGAGTATACCGCCAAGACGATCCCGGTCAGCCTTCACCACCGCCCCCTCGCGATGCAACAGATCGACGGTACCGCGCAATTCCTCGTGCGCCGTCAGCATCGGGATTTCACGCGAGAGGGTGACGCCGAAGATCCCCAGGATCCGGCGGACGACGGCATTGACGAGAGATGAGATCGGGCCGACGACAGCGACAAAGAGCTTGATTGGCAATGCCGCGCTCAATGCAAAACGGTCAGGTGACGAGATCGCCCAGCTCTTCGGCAGAACTTCCGCGAAAATGACGAGGATCACGGTCATCGCAAGCGTTGCAAGCGCCACGCCCGAGCTGCCGAAGAGACCGAGAAACAAGCTGGTCGCCAGAGACGAAGACAGGATGTTTGCAAGGTTGTTGCCGATCAGCAGCGCTCCGATCAGCCGGTCGCGCCGCTCGATCAGCTGGCGCACAAGACCGGCGCGCATTTCGCCGTTGGCTTCCAGCGTATGCATGCGGCTGCGAGAGACTGCCGTCAGTGCAGTCTCCGAACCAACGAAGAAGGCTGATATTAGCACGAGGGCCACGATGGATACGATTTCCGGCCAGTAAACCGCAAGAAATGCCAGCGTGCCGTCGAGTGTCATTGCGGCTGCTTTTGCTTGAGGAAGCCCAACACTTCGGAAGCCGGCACGTCATCGGCGATGAACGACCGGCCAATGCCGTGCGTCAGGATGAAGGTGAACTTGCCGTTTTTCACTTTCTTGTCCTGCGCCATCGCCTCGAGCAGCGTTTCAGCCGGCGGAAGAGCGCCCGGAATATCGGACAAACGCGTCGGCAGGCCGACCTCTTTTAGATGTTTCTCAACCCGCTTCGCGTCATCAGGGCTTGCAAGGTTCATGCGCGCGGAAAATTCATGCGCGAGGACCATGCCGATCGAAACGCCTTCACCGTGCACCAGGCGCGCACTCTCATAGGCTGTGGCCGCCTCCAAAGCATGCCCAAAAGTATGGCCGAGATTGAGAAGCGCCCGTGGGCCGTTCTCGCGCTCGTCAGCGACCACGACATCGGATTTCGCCTGACAGCTTGTGGCAATCGCCTCGATACGCGCAGAGCCGCCGGCAAAGACGGCGCTCCAGTTTGTTTCTAGCCAAGCGAAAAAATCCGGCTTGTCGATAAGACCGTATTTCGCGACTTCTGCATAGCCGGCACGGAATTCGCGCCCGCTGAGAGAGTTAAGAACATCCGTGTCGGCAAGGACCAGATCCGGCTGATGGAAGACGCCGATAAGGTTCTTGCCGTGTCGGCTGTTGATGCCCGTCTTGCCGCCGACGGAAGAATCGACCTGCGAAAGCAGCGACGTCGGGACCTGCACGAAGCGCACGCCGCGACGCACGATGCCGGCGGCAAAGCCGGCAAGATCGCCAATAACGCCGCCGCCAAGCGCAACGACGTAATCATTCCGCTCGACGCGCGCCTCCAGGATCTTGTCGCAGACGGTCATGAGATGCTCGAAGCTCTTCGTCTTCTCGCCGGCGGGCAGCACAAGCTGCGCGGACACGATACCTGCGCCTTCGAGGCTTTTAACGAGAGCTTCGAGATAGAGTGGCGCCACATGCTCATCCGTGATGATCGCAGCTTTGCGACCCTTCAGCCGGGACGCTATTTCCGCTCCAGCACGCGCAATCAGACCCGGCCCGATCAATATATCGTAGGCGCGCTCACCGAGCGGTACGTGAACCTTTCGTTCGGCAGAGGAGGTGATCGCATTCATGATAGGGTACTTTCGGTTTGGGCTTCGATCACGGCTTTCAGCACTTCGTCAGCCATGACTTCCTTACGCACATCGCGCGACAACACGGTGATGTCGGCTTCGGCATAGATCGGGTATCGCGCGTTCATCAGGTTTTCGAGCGTCTGCCTTGGATTCTCGGTTTTCAGGAGCGGGCGCGTGTCTCGCTTGCTGACCCGCTCCCACAGCACGTCGAGATCGGCCTTCAGCCAGACGGAAAGACCGCTCTTCTTGATGTGCTTGCGCGTCCGATCGTTGATGAAAGCGCCACCGCCGGTAGATACCACGCGCGGCCCGTTTTTCAGCAACCGCTTCATCACGCGTGTTTCAAGCGCACGGAACTCATCTTCGCCATAAGCTGCGAAAAGCTCCGAGATGGTCATCCGGGAAACGCGCTCGATCTCTCCGTCGCTGTCGATGAAAGGAATACCCAGCTGATGGGCGACGATACGGCCGACGGAGGATTTGCCGGCCCCCATAAGGCCGACGAGGATCAGGTTGCGGGACCCGAGCGTGGCGCGAGCTCTGTCTTTCAGGCTGTCTCCCACTTTCACAACTGGGTCACTCATCGGTCCATTCACACTTTGTTTGCAAACGGTATCGACAAATGCGGGTGTAGCGTCAAGTCGCGGACCAGGGAAACATGGTTCAAAAGCCGCTTCTTGCACGCAAACCCGCTTCTTCATAAAAGAGGCAGAGCTCATGGAGTTGCGAAATGCCGACCCTCTTGCGTCTACTGGCTGTCCTGGCGATGATCGCCGGGGCGATTTATGGCGGGATGGTGGCGCTCGTGACCTTCGTGGAGCCACAGCCGCGCGACGTGACGATCCGCATCCCGTCGGAACGGATCAACCCGCCGGCAACTGGCACGATCAAACCGGCGAAGAAGTGATCCGATGAAGGATCTGAGCCGCGTCCACGTGGAAGCCTTTCTTGAGATGATGAGTGCAGAGCGAGGGGCTGCCGTGAACACGCTGCAGTCCTACGAGCACGATCTGGACGACCTCCATGCATTCCTGAACGGCAAAAGCGTGCGGCTGACCGAAGCGGCCTCCGGCGATCTCGCTGCCTACCTCTCCTCGCTCTCGAAACGGGGCTTCAAGTCCTCGTCCCAGGCCCGCCGGCTGGCAGCCATGCGGCAATTCTACAAGTTCCTTTATGCCGAAGGCCTGCGTGTAGATGACCCGACGGGCGTTCTCGACGCGCCGAAGAAGGCACGAGCTCTGCCAAAGACAATGGGCGTCGAGGAGGTGACGCGACTACTGACCCAGGCCGAAACCGAAGCCAACAATCTTGCGGACGGCCAATTGCAGCGCCAGCGGATGTTGGCGCTTCTGGAGCTGCTTTACGCGACAGGAATGCGCGTCAGCGAGCTCGTTTCGCTGCCGGCACGCGTTCTCGACCAAGAAGGTCGTTTCCTGATCATTCGCGGTAAAGGCAATAAGGAGCGGCTCGTACCTCTATCTCAATCGGCAATCGCTGCACTCAAGGCCTATGGCCGCTCGCTCGCAGAAAAGAACGCCGAGGCGAAGGATCCGATTGATAGTCCATGGCTTTTTCCGGCAGCCTCCAAGGAAGGCTATCTGCCCCGCCAGGTTTTTGCCCGGGAACTAAAAAACCTTGCGATCCGTGCGGGATTGACGCCATCCATGATCTCGCCGCACGTCATGCGTCACGCCTTTGCAAGCCATCTTCTTGCTAATGGCGCCGACCTTCGCGTAGTTCAAGAACTCCTCGGACATTCCGACATTTCGACGACACAGATCTATACGCATGTCCTTGAAGAAAGGCTGCAGCAACTGGTTCAGACGCATCACCCCCTTGCCAAACAGGCGAAAAAGCACGAATAGGACCGGCGACATGGGGCAAGGCCAGCAAGATGCCCCGGGCACAAGGAACGGAAACGCACCTCATGCACAACTATCTCGACTTCGAAAAGCCGATCTCCGACCTCGAAGGCAAGATCATCGAACTGAAGAAGCTCGCTTCCGAAGACGAGAGCATCGACACGTCCGATGAGGTCGGCAGGCTGGAGGTTCGCGTTCGCGAAGCGATGGTCGATATCTATTCCAAGCTCAACGCCTGGCAAAAGACGCAGGTTGCTCGCCATCCGCAGCGCCCGCACTTCGTCGATTACGCTAAAATTCTCTTCCAAGAGTTCACGCCGCTCGCCGGCGACCGCAAGTTCTCCGAAGACGCGGCGATCCAGGCAGGCCTTGCACGCTTTCGCGGCCAGCCGATTGCCGTCATAGGCCAGGAAAAGGGCAGCGATACCAAGAGCCGACTGAAGCACAATTTCGGCAGCGCCCGCCCTGAAGGCTATCGCAAGGCGATCCGCATTCTTGAAATGGCTGACCGTTTCGGCCTTCCGCTCGTCACCCTCGTCGATACCGCTGGCGCTTATCCAGGCGTGGGTGCTGAAGAGCGCGGCCAGGCTGAAGCAATCGCGCGCTCGACGGAAATGTGCCTTGGCGTGAAAGTGCCGATCATCTCCGTTATCATCGGCGAAGGGGGCTCCGGCGGCGCAATCGCGATCGCGACCGGAAACAGGGTCTATATGCTCGAGCATTCGATCTACAGCGTGATCTCACCGGAAGGCGCGGCCTCCATTCTATGGCGAGATTCGACCCGCGCCAGGGAAGCAGCAACCAACATGAAGATCACCGCCGAGGACCTGAAGTCGCTTAGCATCATCGACGGCATCATTCCCGAACCGCTCGGCGGCGCGCATCGCGATCCGGACAGCGTCATCGCCGCCACCGGCGATGTCATCGCCAGCGCCCTTGCCGAACTTTCGCCGCGTTCCGGCGAACAGTTGCGCAACGACCGCCGCCAGAAATTCCTCGCCATGGGCCGGAATCTCGCATAACTCCCGGCATACGTGACCGGATTGCGGCCAAACCTTGGCCACAATAATGTTATCTGTAACAGTCGCGCTTGCGGGATATCCTTGGGCAAGTCATAGGCTGGTAAGAAATTGTGAAGTATATGCCGTCTATGATTCTGGGATCGCCCGGACTCCATGGACGCGGATCGGGTCGTATCGATTTAATGGGCTTGTTGGGAAATGCGCATTCGTCATTTTGCCTATGTTTCGCTGATGGCACTGGCTCTTGCCGGCTGCAACGACGCTTTGGACGTCACCCATACTGATCTGTCGAAGGTCAAGAACAAGGTTGAGCAACCTCTGCCGGCACGTATCCTCGCCGATATGAGGACGAAAGGCATGGACCGCAATTCCCCGATCATGATCCGCATCTTCAAGGAAGAAGGCGCTCTCGAAGTTTGGAAGGCAAAGACGGACAACCGCTTCGACAAGATCGCGGATTACAAGATCTGCGCGTGGTCCGGCCGGCTGGGCCCGAAGGTCAAGACTGGCGACCGGCAGGCGCCTGAGGGCTTCTATAACCTGACGCGAGCGAACCTGAACCCGAACTCCAAATATTATCTGGCGATCAACACCGGCTTTCCGAACCGATACGACGCCGTCAACGGCCGCACAGGCTCGGACTTGATGATCCACGGCGCATGTTCGTCTTCCGGCTGCTATTCGATGACCGACGAGCAGGTTCTGGAAATCTACGCTTTCGCGCGTGATGCCTTCAAGGGCGGCCAGGCAACCGTTCAGCTGCAGGCTTTTCCCTTCCGCATGACGGCCGAAAACATGTTCAAGCATCGCCTGAACCAGAACTATGACTTCTGGAAGATGCTGAAGGTCGGCTACGACAATTTCGAGGTCACCAAGCGTCCGCCGGAAGTGAATGTCTGCGAGAAGAAATATGTCTTCAACCAGCAGTTGGCGCAGGGCAGCGCCGCCTTCAATCCGGCAGGCCAGTGCCCAGCGATGTCCACGCCGCCAGCGCTGGCCTCAGCACTTGCTGCCTATAACAAAACATACGCGACCGACTTCGCCAGGGCCGAAAGGAAGTTCGACGGCATGGCTTGGTACGACCCAACCGAAGCCGAGCGTAAAGCCGTCGTCGCCAAGCAGCGCAAGGGCCGTGAACTCGCTTATGCTCCGACCGGCACGTCGCTGGAGGCAGGCCGCATGGTCAAGGTAGCCGAACTTGAGGAAATGATGTCGAAGCCCGCTGCACCTGCGGCAAATGCGACGGCGACCGCCGCGGCAACACCGGCGCCGGCATCAGCCCCTGCTCAGAACGATGCGACGGCTGTTGCAGCGGTAGCACCTGCCAATGTCCCCGTTCCGACGCAGAACCCTCTGGCCTTCGCGCCGGAACTGCCTCCGCAGGAAACGGCAGAAGCCACCAAGAAGCCGTTCTGGAAATTCTGGGCCAGGAACTGAGCGGCTTGGACGCCTTTTCCTATGACCTGCGGGGCCTGAAATGCCCCCTACCCGTGCTGAAGACCCGCCGCAAGCTTTCTTCCATGACAAGCGGCGCGCTGATTCGGGTAGAAACGACCGACCCGCTGGCTGGGATCGACATCCCTCATTTCTGTAAGGAAGACGGCCACGCGTTACTGGAAACGGTGAAAACCGAAACCGGTCACCGTTTCCTGATCCGCAAGCGATAATCTCAGATCTTCATGCCAGGAATGGCGAGCGGATTGTCGCTGAGAGCCGCGCGATCGGGCGTGTCGATCCGCGGCTTTCCGAGAAATGCATCGAAGAGGTTCTTCACGAAATCCTCCGGCAGATCCTTGGTGATCAGTACCATGCGCGTTCGCCGGTCGACCGGATCCGGCCAGGCCGGAAGGCGCACCGGCGGGTGAAAGATATTCTGCACGCCATGCAGGACCAGGGGCCTCTCCGGCCTGTCCGAAACGGCAACGATTGCCTTCATGCGCAGCAGCTTTTCGCCATGCGCGGAGCGCAATAGGTCGATGAACATCTCGAGCGCCATCGGCTCGATCGGCTTGTCTTCGACAATCGAGAAGGACCGGATCGACGCATCGTGACGGTTCACATCATGGGGATCTTGATGGTCATGACCATGGTGGTGGTGATCGTGGCCATGATGGTGACGATCATCATGCTCGTCTTCGTCGCGAAGCCAGCGGCTGACGTCGGCGATCTTCGTTGCCGGGTTGTATAGACCGTTTACGAAAATCTCCGCGCTACCGGCGGATGCGCTGTCAGCATCCATCGGCACCGCGCGCGGATTGAGGTATCGCAGCCGCGCCTCCAGCACCGACAACAGCTCGGCGGATGCCATCGCCTGCTTCGACACGATGAGGCGATCGGCGACTGCGACTTGCCGGCGCGCCTCCTCGTGATTGGTGAGCGTCTGAAGGCCATTGACTGCGTCAACGACCGTGACAACGCCGTCGAGCTCAAAATTGGTGGCGATAATCGGGTTGCCCATGATCGCCTGCATGACCGGCGCCGGATCGGCAAGGCCGGTAGTCTCGATCACGACACGTTTCACGGGCTTGACCCGGCCGGTCTGCACCGCATCGATGAGGTTTGCCAGCGTATCGACGAGCTCGCCGCGCACCGTGCAGCAAAGGCAGCCGTCAGAAAGCTCGATGATCGCATCTCCCGAGCTTTCGACGAGCAGATGGTCGATGCCGACATCGCCGAATTCGTTGATGATAACGGCGGCATCCTTCATCGCCGGATCCTTGAGGATGCGGTTCAGCAAGGTTGACTTACCGGCGCCAAGAAAGCCGGTCAGGATCGTGACCGGGATCGTGTCGTGATGACTGCTCATTTTCCTTTGCCTTAGAAGGACGTCGGGCGCGGCAGCGGTACCGGCACATTGGCAAGGTCGCCGATTGCCTCGGCCTTTGCCATCTTGTCCGGCTGGACTTCCTGGCCGGGAATGAGGCCGGCAAAGACGTAGCGCGGCTCGTGATCCATTTCCTGGATATAGGGCGACTGCACTTTCATGCGACCGACCTCGTCGCGCGTTTCGCTGCGCACCTTGGCGCCCTTTGCACTGCAGATATCGGCGCTCAAGTCGGTGACCTGATCCTGCCCCAGTCCGTAGGGTTTCAACGAACCCAAGGTATCGACTGCGGGAAACTGTGTCGTAAAGCCCTTCTGCAACAGGTTCGCCGTCGCATCCGCACGCGCCGCGAGGCTGTCTGTGCCCAGAACGACCGAAATGATGGTGCGGCCGTTCCGGGTCGCCGAACCGATCTGGTTGAAGCCCGACGCGCAGATGAAACCGGTCTTCATGCCGTCCGCACCGGCGAAACGGCCGATCAGCAGATTGATATTGGCCGTGTTCGTCTTGCCGTTGGTAAAGCCTTCAAGAGCGAAATAGCCCGCATATTGCGGGAAGTCACGCCGTAACGCGACTGTCAGGACTGCGAGATCGCGCGCCGTCGTATATTGGCCCCTGCCTGGCAGGCCGTTCGGATTGACGAAATGCGAATCCGACATGCCGAGCTTTGCTGCATCGGAATTCATGCGCAGGACAAAGGCATCCTGGGTCCCAGCGACGGCCTCTGCCACGGCAACCGCGACGTCATTCGCCGACTTGATCATGAGGATCTTCAACGCGCTGTCGAGCGTCAGCTTCTGCCCCGGCTTGTAATACATTTTCGCAGCCGGCTGGGCAGCCGCCTGCTTGCTGATGACGATCGGCGTTTCGAGGCTGATCTCGCCGGCGCGGATTGCATTGAACACCGTATAGGCCGTCATCAGCTTTGTCAGCGATGCCGGATACCATTTGCGAAAGGCTTCTTCATGCTCCAGCACGCGGCCGCTTTGGACATCGACGAGGATATGCGGATTGGCCTGCGCCAGCGGAACCGAGAAGAAAAAAGCGGCGGTAGCGGTGGCTGCGAATGAAATCAAACGTTTCTGGCGCGTTGACACGGTTCGTCCCTAAGATGTCCGGAAATCTCGAAAGCTTCACCTATTTAGCTTATATGGCCATGACATGGCAAAGGTCATTGAATAAGTTATTCCGCGGCGCAGCATTGCGCAAGCCGCCGGACAACCCGATTTCGCGACAGGAAGTTACGTATGCCGATTTTAAACAGAGCCGCTGAAATGCAAGCCGAAGTGGCCGAATGGCGCCGCTATATCCACGCCCGGCCGGAGCTTCTTTTCGCGGTCGAAAACACGGCGGCCTTCGTTGCCGGCAAGCTCAGGGAGTTCGGCGTTGACGAAATTGTGACCGGCATCGGCCGCACCGGCGTGGTCGGCCTGATCAAGGGCAAGGGAGAGGGCAGCCGCACGATCGGCCTCCGCGCCGACATGGACGCCCTGCCGATGACGGAGATCACCGGCAAGCCCTGGGCCTCGACGACACCCGGCAAGATGCATGCCTGCGGACATGACGGCCACACGGCAATGCTGCTTGGCGCCGCGAAATATCTTGCCGAGACCCGCAACTTCAACGGCAACATCGCCGTAATCTTCCAGCCGGCCGAAGAGGGCGGCGGCGGCGGCAACCTGATGGTCCAGGACGGCATGATGGAGCGCTTCAGTATCGAGGAGGTGTACGGGATGCATAATCTGCCGGGCCTTCCCGTCGGGCAGTTCGCCACCCGCCAAGGCGCGATCATGGCGGCAACGGACGAGTTCACGGTGACAATCAAGGGCCTCGGCGGTCATGCCGCCCAGCCGCACCGTACGATCGACCCGATTGCGATCGGTGCGCAGATCGTCACCAACCTGCAGATGATCGCTTCGCGCAGTGCTGATCCCCTGCGTTCTGTCGTCGTCTCGGTTACCAAGTTCAATGCGGGTTTCGCCCACAACGTCATTCCGAATGACGCGCAGATCGCCGGCACGATCCGCACGCTCGACGCCGAAGTCCGTGATCTGGCGGAAACACGCTTGAAGCAGATCATCAACGGCCTGGCCGCTGCCCATGGCGCGCAGGCCGATATCAGTTTCCACCGCAACTATCCCGTCACCGTCAACCATGCCACCGAGACCACCCATGCGATTGCCGTCGCCAGCGACATAGCAGGCGCAGCAAACGTCAATCCTGAAATCGATCCGATGATGGGAGGCGAGGATTTCTCCTATATGCTCAACGCCCGTCCCGGCGCTTTCATCTTCATCGGCAACGGCGACAGCGCAGGCCTTCATAATCCGGCCTATGATTTTAACGACGAAGTCATTTCCCACGGCATCTCTTATTGGGTCCGCCTTGCCGAACAGCGTTTGGGCGCGTGAAAATCTATACGCGATAAGAGCCTCAAAAAAGCTTGGCTTCCCGCCAAGCCTTTTGTATGCATGGCACGGAGTGGTCCCGTAGCTCAGCAGGATAGAGCATCAGATTCCTAATCTGGGGGTCGCGCGTTCGAATCGCGCCGGGATCACCAAAACATTCCGAGGAAGCCCTCGATACGGATAGTGCATCACTGAATGGGCCTGCGAGGGCTGGCGGTGTGTTCCTTCACCACTTCATTTGAACTATCGATTTCCTGAAGCAAGACGTCATAGCCCCAAAGATTGGCGAGATGCTGCAGGACGAGCTTCGTATCGGCCTCCTGAAGAAACCAATCATTCGTGACATTGTGGCGCAAGAGAAGGCGGCGGTCACCGGCAAGATCGACATCGACGATGTCTATTCCCGGGTCGATCCAGCCGATGTCGTATTCGCGGGAAAGCTGACGGCGGATGCGCCGATAGCCGCGTTCGTCGTGGATTGCCGAAACCAGAATTCCTTCTTCCTGCTCCGGGTCGTCGTAAAGATGGAAAAGGCGCAACTGGCGGATCAGGTTGGGGCTCAGGAACTGATTGATGAAACTCTCGTCCCGATAATCGGCCCAGATGTCACGCAGCACCGACATTGCATCGCCTTGTCCGGCAATGTCCGGAAACCACGCCCTGTCCTCTTCCGTCGGTGCCGTCACGATCCGCTCGATATCCTGCATCATTGCAAAACCCAGCGCATAGGGATTGAAGCCCGAGAAGCGACGATCGTCGTAGTTTGGCTGGAACACGACATTGGCATGTGATTTCAGGAATTCGAGGAAGTTTCCGTCGCTGATCTGCCCGCGCTCGTGAAGCCTGTTCATGATCCGGTAGTGGACGTAGGTGGCCGTTCCCTCATTCATCACCTTGGTCTGGCGCTGCGGGTGAAAATACTGCGCGACATGGCGGACGATGCGCAAAATCTCACGCTGCCATGGCTGCAGCAATGGTGCTGATTTTTCGAGGAAATAGAGGATGTTGTCCTGAGGAAGGCCAAGGGCGAGGCGCCGCTTCTCCAGGCCGACATCGGCTGCCGTGCGCTTCTTGCCGGTGGGAACAGTGCGCCAAAGATCGTTGAACACCTGCTCTTCGTGGACCCGGCGCTCCTGCTCCCGCCGCTCCTCGTCACGAAGGTCGACCTTCGTCTTGCCGGCGTGCCGATGCACGCCATGCGACATTAGCGCGTGCGCGGCATCGAGCGTGCGCTCGACTTCGACTTCGCCGTAGCGCTCCTCGCAACGGGCGATGTAGCTCTTGGCGAAATTGAGGTAGTCGAGGATGCCATCGGCATCCGTCCAGAGTTGGAAGAGATAGTTGTTCTTGAAGAAGTGATTATGTCCGAACGCGGCGTGCGCGATAACTAAGGTCTGCATCGTCGCCGAGTTTTCCTCCATCAGATAGGAGATGCAGGGCGAACTGTTGATGACAATTTCATAGGCAAGGTCGCGCATCCCGCGACGGTAGAAAGCCTCGTGATGGGCGAAATGCTTGCCGAAGGACCAATGGCGGTAGAAGAGCGGCATGCCGGTCGACGAGTAGGCATCCAGCATCTGTTCCGAAGTGATGACCTCGATCTGATTTGGGTAGACATCCAGGCCAAGTTCGCCGAGCGCGATCTCCTCGCAGGCGTCATGAACGCGCTGGAGCGTTGGAAAATCCCAGTCGGCGCCGTTAAACAGCAACCGCTGCTTTGACATCGACGTGGTCGTCATGGCGCCACCTTCGACTGTGCATCACGTTTCTGGAAGAGATCGTGGAAGACCGGGAATATTTCGTTGCGCCGACACACTTTGCGCATGGACAGGGGCACCTGTTCGGCACGGATCCCTTCGTAAAGCGTCCAGAGCGGTGAGCGGGACACGGAGGAGTCGCTGTCTTCCTCGCCGACCTCGATATAGGCGAAATACTGGCACAGCGGCAAAATCTCATGACGCAGCAGTTGCCCTGTCATGGTGCCGTCCGAATAGGAGTTGTCACCATCGGAAGCCTGGGCGGCATAGATGTTCCACTCTGCCGGATCGAACCGCGCCGCGACAATCGTGCGCATCGCCGCAAGTGCGCTTGATACCAGCGTACCGCCCGTCGCCGGACCATAGAAGAAGGTTTCCTCGTCGACTTCTTCGGCTTTGTCCGTATGGCGGATGAAGACGATCTCGACCTTCTTGTAGCGCTGCGACAGGAAAAGGTAGAGCAGCAGGTAGAACCGCTTCGCAAGATCCTTCATATGCTCCGACATAGAGCCGGAGACGTCCATCAGGCAGAACATGACGGCCTTCGCCACCGGTTTCGGCTCGCTTTCGAAGCGGCGATAGCGCACATCGAGCGGATCGATATAAGGAATGCGCCGGCTTTTTTCCGTCAACGCTTTGAGTTTAGCCTCAAGAGCCAGGCGCTTCTCGTCGTCTTCGCATTCGCCGATCTCACGCCGAAGTGCCTCCATCTCCTGGATGCGCGGGCGGCGAAGCGCGATCCGTCGCATCATCGCCATCCGAGTCGTGCGGCCGACGGCAATGTTGGACGGTGAACCGGATACCGAATAACCGGCCCGCACAGGGCTTTCTTCCTCAGTTTCCGTCAGCCGCCGCTTGGCGAGATCGGGCAGTTCCAGATCATCAAGAAAGACGTCGAGGAACTCCTCGCGCGTCAGCACGAAGCGGAAACCATCCTCGCCGTCGCCTTCACCTGCTTCCTTCGGCCTGCCGCCGCTCCTGCCAGGCGGCCGCGGGATGATGTCCCCCTCAACGAAGGCTCTGTTTCCCGGCAGAATTTGATCGCTGATGCCGCCCTCGCCCCGGCGGAAACCCGGCTCTGTCAGGCCGTCAATCGGCAGGGTGATTTCGCCACCGTCGAGCACGTCCCGAATATTACGGCTTTGCAGAGAACGTTTCACCGCCTGCTGCACGGCGCTTTTCGCGCGCCGAAGAAACCGTTGACGATTTTCCAAGCTTTTACCGCGCGGATTGAGCCGGCGGTCGACAATGTGCATGATAGCTCCCGCGTGAGCGTTAACTTGCCTGCTTAACGCGCATGTACCATTCCACTAGGCGCCGAACCTGTCTTTCGGTGTAGCCGCGCGTGGTCATGCGCGAAACGAATTCACTGTGTTTCTTTTCGGCTTCGCCGTCCTTCTTTGTGCCGAACGAAATAACTGGCAGCAGGTCCTCGACTTGCGAGAACATGCGTTTCTCGATCACCTCCCTGATCTTTTCATAGCTCGTCCAAGACGGGTTTTTCCCGCTGTTGTTTGCACGCGACCGCAAGCAGAACTTGACGATTTCGTTTCGGAAGTCCTTCGGGTTGGCGATACCCGCGGGCTTTTCAATCTTCGTCAACTCCTGATTGAGCAGTTCCCGGTCGAGAAGCTGGCCGGTATCCGGATCCTTGAAGTCCACATCCTCGATCCAGGCATCGGCATAGTCCACGTAGCGATCGAAAAGATTCTGTCCGTAATCGGCATAGGATTCCAGATAGGCTTTCTGAATCTCGTTGCCGATGAACTCCGCATAGCGCGGTGCGAGTTCGGCCTTGATGAACTCCATGTAGCGTTTCTCGATCTCGTCAGGAAACTGCTCGCGGCGGATCGCCTGTTCCAGAACGTACATCAGATGAACCGGATCGGCCCCCACTTCGCTCGTGTGATGATTAAAGGTCGAAGCGAGCACTTTGAAGGCGAAACGTGTCGATATTCCGTCCATTCCCTCGTCAACGCCGCCTGCATCCCGATATTCCTGGACACTACGGGCTCGCGGATCGGTCTCCTTGAGGCTTTCGCCGTCATAGGTGCGCATCTTGGAAAAATATGTCGAGTTTTCATGCTTTCGCAAGCGCGAAAGCACCGAAAAGCGCGCCAGCATTTTAAGCGTCCCCGGTGCACAAGGAGCATCCGCGAGTTCCGACCCTTCGATCAGTTTCTCGTAGATCTTCTGCTCCTCGGTGACCCGGAGGCAATACGGCACCTTGATGACGCAGATGCGGTCGATGAAAGCTTCATTGTTCTTGTTCGCCTTGAAACTCTGCCATTCGGCCTCGTTGGAATGCGCAAGAACAATGCCCGAAAAAGGAATGGCGCCGATATTTTCGGTACCAATGTAATTTCCCTCCTGCGTCGCTGTCAGCAGGGGATGCAACATCTTGATCGGCGCCTTGAACATCTCGACGAATTCCAGCAGGCCCTGGTTGGCGCGGTTGAGCGCGCCGGAATAGCTGTAGGCGTCCGGATCATTCTGGGAATAGGTCTCAAGCTTGCGGATATCGACCTTGCCCGCCAGGGAAGAAATATCCTGATTGTTCTCGTCGCCCGGCTCGGTCTTGGCGATGGCGATCTGGCGCAACCGCGAAGGCTGCATTCTGACGACGCGGAATTGGGAAATATCGCCACCGAACTCGTCAAGCCGCTTCAGGCACCACGGGCTCATTAGCCCGGTCAGCCGCCGCGTCGGAATGCCGTATTCCTCAAGGAGCAGCGACCCCATTGTGGCTGGATCAAAGAGGCTGAGCGGACTTTCAAAGACCGGACTGACCTCCTCGCCCGCCTTCAGCACAAAGATCGGATGGACTTCCATCAACTGCTTTAATCGTTCAGCTAGCGACGACTTGCCGCCGCCGACCGGACCGAGCAGATAAAGAATCTGCTTACGCTCCTCGAGCCCCTGTGCGGCATGTGTGAAGAACGAAACGATACGCTCGATCGTCTCCTCCATGCCGTAAAAGCCAGTGAAGGCCGGGTAGGTCCGGATCGTCCTGTTCATGAAGACCCGGCCGAGACGTAGATCCTTGGCGGTGTCCAATACCTCCGGTTCGCCTATCGCTGCAAGGAGACGCTCCGTCGCGTTGGCATAGGCAAGCGGCTCCTGCTTGCAGAGCGACAAGTATTCTGTGATGGACATCTCAGTTTCGCGTCGCGTTTCATAGTTACGCGTAAACGCATCGAACACGGATTCATTCAGCATGGGCCCTCCATTCAAGGTTTATGCCACAGGCTCCCGAAATAGCCGTACCACCGCAATGGAAACAACATTTCGTTGAGAATCAATATGTTTCGTGAATTGATTGGACACCTGTCGGCCGTCTATAGCAATGCACAAAAATGTGCATCCATCGGTCGTTTTGGCTCCAATCAAACTAACTATACTATATCCTAATTCGTAAGGCGCCAGTGCGATATCAGCACATTTCAGGACGTGACATGAGGCCGCAAAGGGCTTCTAATGCCGCTGCTGCTGATTCCCGCGCGCGGAAAATCGAAAGATTCCACGCTTGACCGGTTGCGCTTACGATTTTGATTTTCCCACGAGCCGGCATAAACAGCGCGAGACCGCGAGCCTTACACGCTCCAGCGGACGCTTTTGCTATATTTGCCGAATCAACCATCAAACTCCTCATCCAAGCTTGGCGCCCCTTCCGATGACGAAAGGGGCCCTAATGCAATTTGTCAGGCCGGGGTTAGCGTCATCGACGCGCCGGCCGCTGCAATATTGAGACCGAGCTGGCCTGTTACGCTGAGAGGCTGGAGATGGATCGATCCCGCGGTACCACCGACCAAGACATTCGCACCGACACCGGCGCCAAGCGTGGCTTCAGCCACGGCGCCGACATAAAGGCCACCGAGCGAGCCGCGATGATAGCCGGCAGTCGGCGCGAAGACAGCCCAAATGGGGCGGCTGCGCGTCGTAA